>NZ_JAGHZH010000135.1:0-12536 GCF_017746885.1 Roseofilum sp. SBFL
AAGCACGAGAACCCATAAATGTCCCCATTGCGGATACGAAGCCGACCGAGATGAAAATGCGGCAATTAATATCTTAAAATTGGCGCTCAAACAATTATCAACTACCGTCGGGCAGACGGAAAGTAACGCCTCCCGAGAGAACCCCCTCTGTTTGGAATGGGAAACAGTTCCAAGCAAGGGAACTCGTAGAAAGAGGAAGTCTCCTTAGTGATGAGGGGAATCCCCACGCCTTTAGGCTGGGGAGGATGTCAACCCCCTTAACTTCTGACGAATTGCCATTACCAGCGCCCAGCGCTATATAATCCATTCAGACACTACCCTGAGTTATTTTTTCTAGTTATGATAGCCCGTCATCTGAGTCTAACCCTACTGCTTAGTGTTTGGATTAGTGCGATCGCCATTCTCTCCGTCCAGAATGCCACCCCTGTATCCCTCAAATTCCTCCTTTTTGAGTCCGTACAGATCCCAGTAGGCATCCTCTTAGCCTTTAGTGCATCTCTTGGACTTCTTGCTGGTCTTCTCATTCTCCCTTGGGGGAGCAACAAGACCTCCCCCTTCTCTGAACCCCAAGATCTAGACCCTTCCAGATGGGATTAATTCTGATCTAAAGAATACACCTGGCCATCAAACAACAACCGTGTAATCCCCTTCGCGTACAAATAAGGGCGAGTTTTCGGTAACATACGGCTATCGGGAACCTTAATCACCCTCTGACTACGGCGAGAAAATCGGCGCGCTACCCGATGATTATCAAACACCGGTAACGTCCGCTCACTCACCTCAGCAGAAGGAATTTGGCCCAACTGTGCAAATTCCTTCAACGGACGAGTAATCAACTCTGCTCCCCGATCGATCACCAAATAACAAATTCTGGGCAAAGCTGCTTCTGAGAGAGGCAGAACCTCCACTTTAGCCGGAATACCCCCAGGGATAGCTAACCGAGTGCTCTCATAATAATCATCATCCAGGTCATCTTCATCCTCATCCTCATCGAGATCTTCCTCATCTAAATCTTCTCCCAGCAATTCTCGTAAGGTACTCGCTTGGGCATAGTATTCCTGCTCATCTTCCTCACCATTCTCCGTATCCAGATCGGAGCTAACCAGATTCAAGCCAGGTATGGAAGGGTGGATGACTGTCTCAGAGCTATCCGTTACTGCATTCAAACGCGATCGCACTTTTTTCGGTTTGCTCTCCAAAGATAAATCCTCTTGCTCATCCGCATCAACTTTTGCATCCGAAGCAGGAGTAGCCAAACGAAGATCGACCTGTTGCACTTCAGGTTGAGAAGCTTTGGGGGACTCCGGTTCACTCACATTTGAGAGACTTGGCATTTTACCTTTACCCGCAGCAGCACGTTTTTGCTGCACCAAATTTTCATATTCGGCGGCTGGCAGACGGGCCTTAAGTAAGCGACTAATCGTAGAATTACTAACACTGTAGCGAGTTGCCAAAGTTGAAGTGGTCTCTACTGTCTCACGATAGGTTTTAATGATATCGACTTTTTCAGATTCTGTTAGTTTTCTTGGAGACATAAGACTACTTCACCGTAGACAAGACAACAAGAGAACACCAAGTCGTTACTTGTAAAAATGATCTCTTTTCCACAATACCCAATCAATGGCTAGAAAGGAAACTAAATTTGTATAGAACTTGATTGAATTAATTCGAGCCTCGTCTGCGACTACGACGAGTTGAGCGAGTAGACAAGTCAAATTCTAGGGCTGCACCAATCCCAAATAGAATGGGGCTAAAGATCCAAAAAATTTCTAGGAGTCCACCACTTTCGTAGTCCGGTACGCGAGCGATCGCATATTTAAACCACATATCGGCAATATAGAGGGAAAAGGCCGCCGCCGCAATCATCCGCCAAGATTGAGAGGTTCTTCCCCCCCAGAAGGCCAGTAATACTGTACTGGCTGCAATTAAGAGCAGCACATCCAAAATCGTGTAAAGCAGAGTGACAACACTTTCTAGGGGTTGAAGGGTTTCTTCAAGTTTAATCACAATTTCTGGGGCACTCTGAGTTGCTGGCGTTTCTGCTGGGGCTTCTGCGGCTGCTACTTGGGTTTGAGTTGCCACAGGTTGAGCCGATGTTGCCTCAACATCTACTCCTGCGGGTAGCGATAGCCAAACCGCCAGTAATGTTGATGTGAGAAAAATTCCTGCCACAATCAGCCATTGCTTCAGTTCTAAATTAAGCCGTCTGGTGGTAACAGCTAAAAACAAGCCAACTGAGAGACAAATATAAGAAATGATGTAGAAGAGATCTCCAGGAGACACCGCAGGGTTTTGGTTAAAGACCAGTTCCCATATGCCAAAGAGGATATCTCCCAGGAAGTAAAAGAACATGCCAAGTCCGATACCCAACCACACACTCCGGCCGCTAACAATTTGAGGACTTTTCCAGTTTCTAAAACACAGAAAAGCGGCTGCGAGGTTGCTAACGAATCCAAAAATGTAGGTTAGGGGAGAGTACCAGTTGGGAGGGTTAGCACTGAAAAGGAGGAAAAACAATAGGGAAAGGATTCCCCAAGTGATTCCAGCTAAAACGATGGATTGGGTGGTAAAGATCGATTTTGATGATTTTTGGGCAGAACTACTCATAGAAATTCCCTGAACTCATGACAGGTGTTAGCCGCTGGAGATAAACCACAACGTTAGCAGGTTTAAGGTATTATTGACATCTTAGGGGAAATTGGGAAGATTATGGGCAGATGGTAGATGAAAGTCAATTAGTCTTTCCAAAGTTTGGCTAATCCCGATTGTCTTAACCAGTCTACGAAAGATTGGCGATCGCTATCAGGCAAATCGTCTAAGACTTCCATTGCTCCTACAGCAAAACTGGTGTTGCCAAAGTAGTCTTTGCCCAAGCGATGCACTTCCCGCAAAAAATTACTCAGATCGACTTCTTTCCAAGCGTTAGTGGGGAACCCATCTTCTAGAGGGTCAATGCTGATCAGTTGTACAATGGTTTCCTTCGAGCCAGCATGGGGTAAATTCCATTGTTGAAAGACGTGAGTCAGACTTTTTTCAAATGCTTTGGCTTGTTTGGGTCCCAACAGGTCTTCAATATCGATCGCCACCGCTTGAGCCATTAAAAAAACACCTTGAGTGAACAGGAACGGCAGAGCCTGATCGGAACTTGAGCCTTCTTCGCCTTGATCGAGGCGAATTTTACCCCAAACGCTATGACGTTCCGGTTCTTGGAGCAATACAGAGACTTTCCCTTTATTGTCAATTAAATCTCGCCACAGGGCTTTGGCTTCTTCTGCTTGATGGGCTTCAAATACTTTGAGCAGGCGATAGGTTTGTCCCTGATAGGTAAGGATGGGGATGGGTTGTTCTGCGCTGGGGTGCTGAATTTTGGAAAGTTCAACATCCTGCCGTTTGAGAATAAACATGGGCGCTGCTAGTTGACTCCGATCAGAGGAAGAGGATGGGTAAAGGCCGTTGAGCGAGACGGTCTGAGAGAAATTCCCTCCTGGGGCAGATTTTTGCTAATTCCGGAGTCAGATCAAAGCCTTGACTACCGGTTTGAGCGATCGCACAGAGATTTAAGTACGAATTATAATCTGCATGGATAATTCGCTCTAATTCTAGAATACCGGCTTATTCTTCATTCGCACAAAATCAGGATAATAAAAGTATTTAAGGGAAGCCTCGCCAGGCAAATAGGACCAACATCACCAGGGTGGGCAAAAGAATTAACGTTAGGGCGCTTATGGGGTTAGCCGCCAGGGGAAGCCAACTTCCACCATACTTAATGGCAAAAGAAATAAGGACAGAGGAGGATAGAACTTTGAGGAGCAGCCCCCAGGTTGCTTGTGGCATTCTTTTTATCCTGATTCTTGCTCAAGAGTTGGAGGGCAAAGGGCAATAGGCAATAAGGGGATAGGCAAATAGGGAAACCAGGAAGAAAGAAGAGTGTATCTCCTTCTTCCTGATGGAAGATTAGACTGGGTTTAACCGGTCATTGGCTCTAGAGTAGAGCTTTGGCCCGAGCGACCACACGATCAACAGTAAAGCCAAATTTTTCCATAGCTGTACCGCCAGGAGAGGACACTCCAAATCGGTCAATGCTGACCATATCGCCTTCTGAGGATAGATAGCGATGCCAACCAAAGCTCGTTCCCGCTTCAACAGCCAACCGTTTGGTCACGGCTTTCGGTAATACAGATTCGCGATAAGCTTCATCTTGCTCATCAAAGAGTTTCCAACACGGCAGAGAAACCACGCGCACTTTTTTACCTTCAGCGCTCAGTTGTTCAGCCGCTTTCACGCACAAAGATACTTCGCTACCTGTACCAATGAGGATTAGATCGGGAGTCCCTTCACCGTCGGATAGTACATATCCACCCTTACTCACTTGGTCAATGCCACTGCCCTGAAGATTAGGAACAGTTTGACGAGTGAGGGCTAACAAAGTCGGACGGTTGCGGTTTTCAATGGCGACTTTGTAAGCTCCAGAAACTTCATTCCCGTCTGCTGGACGCATGACCAACAGGTTAGGAATCGCTCGTAGGGAGGAAATCGTTTCCACAGGTTGGTGGGTTGGACCATCTTCTCCTAGAGCAATGGAGTCGTGGGTCATCACCCAAATGACTCCGGCTTCTGAGAGGGCTGATAGGCGAATGGCTGCTCGCATATAGTCGGTAAAGACTAGGAAGGTTGCACCATAAGAAATTAAGCCCGTTTTGTGCAGAACAATCCCATTACAGATTGCTCCCATTCCATGTTCGCGTACTCCAAAGCGCAGGTTACGATTCTCGTATTGGCCTTTTTGGAAGTCTCCAGAGACCTTCATGAGGGTTAAATTGGAAGGAGCCAAGTCAGCCGAACCCCCGATTAATTCAGGGAGTATGGGAGCAAGGGCATTGAGAACGGTATAGCTGTGCTTACGGGTGGCCATTCCCCCATCATCTGGGGTATAACTCGGCAGTGCATCGGCCCAACCTTCGGGGAGGCTTCCGGAGGTGATGCGCTCAAATTCGGCTGCGTCTGCTGGATATTTTGTTTTGTAGGTGGCTAAGGTTTGGTTCCATTCGGCTTCAGCACTTGCCCCTTTTTCAATAGCTTGACGGAAGCGTTCGAGGGCTTCTGGGGGCAGTTCAAAGGGAGGATAAGTCCAACCTAAATGGTCGCGGGTTGCTTGGACTTCATCTCCTCCTAGAGCTGCTCCATGGACTCCGTGGGTATTGGCTTTGTTAGGAGAACCGTAACCAATGGTGGTGGTGACTTTAATCAGTGAGGGTTTATCGGTTACGTCTTTAGCGGCTTGGATAGCAGCGGCGATCGCATCTAGACCGGTATTTCCCTCGGTAACGTGCTGTACGTGCCAACCATAGGCTTCAAATCGTTTCCCTACATCTTCGGTGAAGGAGATATCGGTATGACCATCAATGGAGATATGGTTATCATCATAAAGAGCAATCAGTTTGCCCAGTCCTAAGTGTCCAGCCAGGGAACAGGCTTCACCTGACACCCCTTCCATGTTACAACCATCACCTAGAATTACATAAGTGTAATGGTCAATCAGTTTAGCATCTGGTTTATTAAATTTAGCTCCTAAGTGAGCTTCAGCCATGGCCAAACCGACTCCATTGGCAATCCCTTGTCCTAGGGGGCCAGTAGTAACTTCTACACCTTCAGTTTCAAAGTTTTCCGGATGTCCGGGAGTAATTGAACCCCATTGGCGGAATTGTTGTAAGCTTTCTAGGGTCACTTGATCGTAACCGGTTAAGTGCAATAGGGCATACTGAAGCATACACCCATGACCCGCCGATAGGACAAAGCGATCGCGGTTGACCCAATGAGGATTTTTAGGATTAAACCGCATAAATTGATCCCACAGCACAAAGGCCATGGGAGCTGCTCCCATGGGTAAGCCGGGGTGACCAGATTTGGCTTTCTCAACGGCATCAATAGCTAGAAAGCGGATCGAGTTAATACAGAGTTGTTCAACGGATTGGGTTGCAACGGCCATAGTTCTTTGCTGGTTATACTGTTGTACAGAGGCTGGACAAATTAGACCTCTCCTAATCTCAAGATTTTAGGATTAGCCCATGCTCTACATCCATGTTCCCATTAGGGGGATCGATGGGCAATCAATTGAGGTTATGTGCAAGGGTTAGGAACGATATTTACGGAAGACCAAGGTCACGTTATGACCTCCAAAACCAAAGGAGTTAGATAGAGCCACCTCTACGGGCATTTTCCGGGATTCATTGGGTACATAGTCAAGGTCACATCCATTTTCTGTGTCTGGGTTATCTAAATTAAGGGTTGGCGGTACACGATCTTCGGCGATCGTTTTTACCGTGGCTACGGCTTCTATACCCCCTGAACCCCCCAATAAGTGTCCCGTCATGGATTTGGTCGAACTCATGGCAATTTCATAAGCCCTTTTGCCGAGTACCGTTTTTACCGCTTGGGTTTCTGTGGGATCGTTAGCGGAGGTACTGGTTCCATGGGCGTTAATATAACTGACTTGATCGGGCGTAATCCCAGCATCTTTTAAGGCTAAGGAAATTGCCCTAGCAGCTCCTTCTCCTCCAGGAACGGGTTTGGTCATATGGTAGGCATCACAGGTCATCCCATAACCGACCATTTCTGCATAAATTTTAGCTTGGCGCTGGAGGGCATGTTCGAGTTCTTCGAGTAACAGAATCCCTGTTCCTTCTCCCAACACAAACCCGTCTCGGTCTCGATCAAATGGACGAGAAGCTCGACTAGGGTCATTATTGCGAGTAGACAAAGCTTTGGCACTAGCAAATCCAGCGACTGACAACGGTGTGACCGCTGCTTCTGAACCTCCACAAATCATGACCTTTGCATACCCTTGTTGGATCAGTCTAAAAGCATCTCCAATAGCATGGGAACCAGCAGCACAAGCCGTTACAGTACAAGAGTTTGGCCCCTTAGCTCCCGTTTTAATTGCTGTCAATCCGGCTGCCATATTGGCAATCATCATCGGAATCATGAAAGCGCTACATTTCTTCGCGCCTTTTGTCAAGTAAGTCTCTTGTTGCTCTTCCAGAACTTTGATTCCACCTACTCCTGTACCAATAATCACACCCACTTGATGAGCATTCAAATCGGTAATTTCAAACTGAGCATCTTCAAGGGTTTGTTGACTGGCACAAACAGCAAATTGGGCAAAGCGATCCATCCGTTTAGCTTCTTTCTGCCCTAGATACTCATGCGGATCGAAATTTTTAACCTCTCCCGCAATCTGACAAGCATGGTTAGACGGATCAAAATGGGTAATCGGCCCAATCCCACTTTTGCCCTGTAGCAGTGCGTCCCAATAGTCTTTTAGCGTATTGCCTATGGGGGTGATTGCTCCGAGTCCGGTCACAACTACCCGTTTTTGTTCCAAATGTGTCATGGGTTTTTCTTAAAACTTGCGTCATTCGTCATTTGCCATTCGTCGATTGCCATCTGGACAAAGGACAAAGGACGAAAGACTTTCGTTAGCGATCAATAAAGTCAGATTTAGGCAGGGGTTCCTTGCTTTTCGATATAGTCTACAGCGTTTTTGACGGTCTCAATTTTCTCAGCGGCATCATCGGGGATTTCAAGATTAAACTCTTCCTCTAGAGCCATAACTAGCTCTACGGTATCGAGAGAGTCAGCACCTAGATCTTCAGTAAAGCTGGCTTCTAGTTTGACCTTTTCTGCTTCTACTCCGAGCTGGTCGGCAACGATTTTTTGGACTCTGTCGAATGTTGTTTCTGACATGGCTTAATTTCTTCCTTAATAAATTGGCTTAACTGGTTTACTGTGCAACTTATCATTCTAAGCATTTTTTGATCTTATCGGAAAGGGGGCGGGTTTACGAGCTTATCGTTTCTTGTCTCAGTTCCGGTTTAACCCGCCCGTACATGAGATGATTTTGGTGGGAGTCGGGAGTCGGGAGTCGCGGGGACTGGGTTGGACCTTAACTTTAGATGAAGATTACCCTAGTCGGTTGCCAGAGCGATACAGTGTTAAAGGTCTTGTGTTGTGTGAATAGAGAACAGCCCATGGTTACATCATCCCTCTCCTCCTCCCTGAAATATGCTTATTTTCCTGGCTGTGTTGCCCAGGGGGCTTGTCGAGAGTTATACCAGTCAACGGGAGAAGTTGCCAAAGCATTAGGCATTGATTTGTTGGAACTCAAAAAGGCTTCTTGTTGTGGTTCGGGCACGTTTAAGGAAGATTCGCAACTCTTGGAAGATACGGTAAATGCCCGGAATATTGCTTTGGCAGAAGAACTTAATTTACCACTTTTGACCCATTGTAGCACTTGTCAGGGGGTGATTGGCCATGTGGATGAGCGGTTAAAACATTCTCAAGAGAACGATCCAGCCTATATGGAACAGGTCAATGGGTTGCTCAAACAGCAGGGATGTAGCCCATACCAAGGCTCAACTCAAGTGAAGCATTTACTCTGGGTACTGGTGGCTGATTATGGTTTAGAGGCGATTCAGAAGCAGGTCAGTCGTGCCCTAAAAGGCTTAAATTGTGCAGCGTTCTATGGCTGTTATCTGTTGCGCGGACAGGAAAGGGCTTGGGAAAATCCCCACGATCCCCGGTCGATGGAAAACTTGTTTGAGGCGGTGGGGGCGAGTCCGGTTTATTATCGGGGCAGGACTCAATGCTGTGGTTGGCCGATTTCTAGCTATGCGACGACGGAGTCGTTTAAGATGGCAGGAGGGCATTTGCAAGAGGCGATCGCCGCTGGAGCCGATTGTTTAGTTACTCCCTGTCCCCTCTGTCACCTGAATCTAGACTCCAGGCAACCCGAAGTTGCACGGGTGGTTGAGCAACCTTTGGGCTTACCCGTTCTCCATTTACCCCAGTTAGTGGGTTTAGCTCTAGGACTTTCTCCCCAAGTGTTGGGGTTAGAGCGCCATGTGGTTTCGACAGCACCCGTCTTAGAGAAATTGGGTTTACTTTAATAGGGAATAGGTAAAAGACAATGCCTCATTTGTCTGCATCCTCGCTTATCCCCCTCCCACTATGATTCCAACGCTTTTTCCAGTGGGAACTTGGCTCTAAGATACTGGTTTGTTGCTCCTGTTGTCGGCGATCGCGAATCATTTCAGCCGTATCCGCTAAGGTAGGATCTCGATAGGGAATAGCGGCGCGAGTTTGCAGATGTTCCTGTTCTTTCTCGGATAAGGGCATCAGATCGTTAGAGCAAAATCGGGCTAAGGTTCCTGGAGATTTCCTGCCCACTGGGGAGGTTGTTCCTATCTGAAATCCAGCTAATTTGAGAGCGGTGCGAACTGAAGCAGCGCAGGAATAAGTGGCTAGATAGCCCTCCGGTTTGAGAGCTTGAGCGACTAAGTCCAGAAACTCCACTGTCCACAGTTGGGGACAGGTGGGAGGAGAGAAAGGATCGAGAAAGATAGCATCCGCTTGGAAGCCTTGGGCAATTATAGAGGCTAAGGTTTGGCGGGCATCACCGATGTGGAGTGTGCCAGTAAATTGGGGCGTGGTGGCTTCTCCAGTGCTGGCGAGTTGGGGCAAAATGGTGTTAATAGGATGGGGCCAGTTTTTGTGGAATTGGTGGGCGATCGCCGTTTCTGCCACCCGTTTATCGAGTTCTAATCCTACCCAACTCACCTGACATTGGGGATTCACCGACCACAGAGTTTCGAGGGCACTGGCGCTATTGTAGCCTAGTCCATAGCAGATATCGAGCAAACTGACCTCACCTGTGGGCGATCGCTCCGCCAGTCGAGTCGGTCCCACAAACTTCTTTTTCGCTTCCTGCTTCGCTCCGTGGTGGGAATGAAACAGTTCCCCAAATTCCGGGGAAAAGAATGTCCACGATCCATCACCAGTGGGTTGAGGAGTAAAAGGCATTATTTGATCCATCAGGGAATAGGCATTCTAGCAATAGGAAATAGGCTATCACCCAACAGCCTTAGCCTCTTGCTGGAGAATCCGCGATCGCGGTAAATTGAACATTGCTCTCACGACAAGCGAACTTACCCCCACCCAAACCCATTTTTAAGTTTTAATGTTTAATTGATTATGACCTTTCCCTCCCTTCTCGTTACTCCACAATGGTTATCTGAACACCTAGAAGACCCTCAACTCGTCGTTATTGATTGCCGCTTCTCCCTTGCCAACCCGCAACAAGGGCAACAAGAATACGAAGTTGGGCATATTCCTGGAGCTTTTTATCTCCACCTTAATGAAGACTTATCTAGTCCCGTACAAACCCATGGTGGTCGTCATCCCTTGCCCGATCCAGAAACATTGGCAGCCAAACTCTCTCAATTAGGAGTTAAATCCGGCGAGACTTTAGTGGTTGCCTATGATAACTCCCGTATGGCCTTTGCGTCTCGCTGTTGGTGGTTGCTGCGCTATCTAGGCCACGAACAAGTTGTAATTTTAGATGGGGGTTGGAGAGGCTGGCAAGAAGCGGGATATCTGACCAGTCGTGAACCTGGTGTAGCAAAACAGCCCGGAAAATTTATACCTCAGATTCAATCCAGTTGGGTTGTTGATTGTGAAGCGATTAAGCAATTAGGAGAACGATCGGATGTGACTCTGGTAGACTCCAGAGCCTATGACCGATACATCGGTAAAACCGAACCCATCGATCCGGTAGCTGGTCATATTCCTGGCGCGATTAATTACCCGTGGCAAGAGATTACGACTGAATCAGGATGGACACAATCCGTAAACTACCACAAAGCTCGATGGCAAGACTATCCTGTCGATTCAGAATTCTGGGTATATTGTGGTTCTGGAGTCACAGCTTGTGTTAACTTATTTTCCTTAGCTCTAGCCGGAAGACCCCAAGAAAAACTCTATGCTGGCAGTTGGAGTGATTGGTGTTCTTATCCCCAACACCCCATTGCCACAGAATTTCCTAACTCTTGAGCAAAAGCGAAGACTTTCTGTCATAATAGAACCAGAATTTAGAGATTTAAATCAGATTAGAGACCCTTCTCTAATCGATTATATCTCATTATTCTTGTATGATTTTTAGGCGACTTTATCGCTTTGTTTTTTCTATTAAAACCCTTACAACTCAATTTTTACCCTCAATTCTATTGACTCCATTTTCAGGTCTAGCTTTCTCCTGAATTTTTTACTTTAACGCTCAATAGTGCCCCCCAAAATAGGCCTAAATGGCCCAATTGGATGGGGTGGGTTTTGTGTTTGAACGGTTAGCTACTTTGCCGACCGTTAACGATCTCGTATGCACCTCAAATAGTCTAGGACAAACATTTTATGGGATATAAAAATCGTGTATCAATCTTTGTGGATGGAAACAATATGTTCTATGCCCAACAAAAAAATGGCTGGTTTTTTGATCCAAAACGGGTTTTAGAATACTTTGCAGGCAAAGAAGAAATGGATTTAGCCAATGCCTTTTGGTATACAGGAATTAAAGACCCCCAAGATCAAAGAGGATTTCGAGATGCCTTAATTAGTTTAGGTTATACAGTACGAACGAAAATCCTCAAGGAATATTATGATGACCATTCAGGTCGCTATTCCCAAAAAGCAAATTTAGATATAGAAATTGTTATTGATATGTTTAATACCGTCGAGCAATATGACCGGGTGATTTTATTTAGTGGGGATGGGGACTTTGAGCGAGCGATCGAGTTGCTGCGTTCCAAAAGTACCCATATTACAGTAGTATCGACAGAAGGCATGATTGCTAGGGAACTGCGCAATGCGACGGATCGCTATATTGACCTTAATGATATTCGACCGTTAATCGAGAAAACGGATTTATAGTACTGGTTACTGGATAAAGAAAACCCGATTTTATCCTTTTATTTCTAGGCCGATACAGCAGTTTGCGCTGTAATGAGATACAGTAAGAAAAATCCCCCTATATCCCCCTGAGAAAGAGCAGGGGGTTGGGGGGATAGAAATGTACCACATAAGAACGCAAATTGTTGTAATATAGCAGAGAAAGAGTCAGTTAGGACAAGGTTCAATACTGAAACCTAGCTAACATACAGCGCTTTGCGCTGTAACAGAGTATAGTATCATTAGAGATCAGTCATTGCGAATGGAACGAAGTGGAATGAAGCAATCGCAAAATCACCCAATCTTGGCGATTGCTTCCCTCCGGTCGCAATGACAATTCTAACCCATAGATTAAATACTGTACCTCAATACAGCGCTTTGCGCTGTAATCCTAAACATTTAAGAAATTGGTTTGCTCATTGTCGTTATTGTACCTCATAACAGCACGAAGCGCTGTAACTTATTCCCTATTCCTTACAGCGCTTTGTGCTGTAACGGAGTACAGTCTCATTGAGATCAGTCATTGCGAATGGAACGAAGTGGAATGAAGCAATCGCAAAATCACCCAATCTTGGCGATTGCTTCCCTTCGGTCGCAATGACAACTCACATCTACGATCAACAATGTACCTCATAGCAGCGCGAAGCGCTGTATCCCTCTTCTGTCACTCTCCGAAAAGCTAAAGCTTTTCGGAATCGTAGAGTGTAGACAAGGCAGGCGATCGCGCCATTTTTTCTGCATATCAATTCCCAAGAGTATGC
>NZ_JAGHZH010000136.1:0-8543 GCF_017746885.1 Roseofilum sp. SBFL
CTACTAATACTAGCAGATATAACGTTAAATATTGTGTAAGACTAAAATGGGCTTTGAGGATTTTCTGGTATAATTCAGGAAACATTTGAATTTTTGGTGGTCTCTACCAGACCACTTTACCTCTTTTAGCGTTCGCGAAGCGACTCCGCAGGAGTCTCGCCAGCTTTCCGTTGAGATTTTCAGCAAAATACCACCGAAAAAGGTCGCTATAGCGACCTTTGAGCTGCCTTGTCACCCCTTGAGGAGTCATCCATCCCTTTTCCTGTAAAATGGGGTCTCTATTCATATATTTCGAGAAAATGACTGTTAGCTGACTGAGTAAACTGATGTCTGAAGTCTCTAAATCGGCTGGATCGCTAGTGATCATTGGAGGGGCACTCCGGTATAATAATCATGAAGTATGGAAGCGAATTGTGGAATTATCCGGAGGAAAAGGAGCTAAAATTGCGGTTTTTCCGACAGCGAGCCGTAATCCTCAAAAGACCAATTATACAGTTAACGCTTTAAATCAACAGGGTGCAGAGGCGATCGCCATTCCGGTGGCAGTAAAAAATCGTGATGTAGATTACCGAGAAGCCGTTTATGATCCCCAACTGTTAGCTCAAGTTCGTGAATGTAATGGGGTCTTTTTCACGGGTGGAGATCAGTCCTATATTACCCAAGCTTTGTATGCAGAATCGGGTGGACATACCCCTATGCTCGATGTCATTTGGGAGATTTATCGTCAAGGAGGAGTGGTTGCGGGAACCAGTGCGGGAGCAGCGATCATGAGTACTACCATGTTTCGCCATCCTCCTGATATTTTAGATGTGATGAAATTTGGGGTTCACTGGGGAAGAGAAATTAATCGAGGTTTAGGCTTTATTGGCCCGGATTTTTTTGTCGATCAGCATTTTTTAGTCCGAGGACGGTTAGGGCGATCGCTCGTCATTATGCAAACTATTGGTTATAAACTAGGATTTGGTATTGATGAAAATACGGCTCTCGTGGTGCAAAATGATGAAGCCGAAGTGATTGGCGATCAAGGAGTGCTAGTGATGGATTTATCAGAAGCCTATGATAACCCCAAAATTCCCGAATTCAATCTTGATGGTATTCGACTCAGTTATTTAGGAAAAGGCGATCGCTACCACCTGCAAACCCAAACAATTAGCTTAAGCCAAATCAAGTTAAATGGTGATAAAATTGACCCCAACGATCCCTATTTTCAGCCTTATATGAGCGGCGATCGCTTCTACCCCGATTTACTAGCCCATAGCGTCCTTGACGATCTCCTTGCTCACCTTATTGATAGTCGACAAGAGGAAGCGATCGCTCTAGTATTTAATCCCTTGTCCTCAGATCGCAAAGCCCGTCTAGGTTTTAAGTTTACATTTTGGAAAGGACAAGATAGTCTAGGATATTACACGGGCGCACTGGGCGTAACGAGCTACACAGTTTTAAACATCTATGCTGCGGTAAAACCCATACAGATGAAACCCGTTTTATATGACGAACTGAAGTCACCTTAGATGTTAAAAAGTCCTTTAGAAGTTGGTCGAATTGCTCAACAAAAACAGCGTCGCCAAAACCTGTGGATTGAATTAGGATTAGTCATTGCCATTGCCCTAATCTTAATGATCCTCATGCCGTTGATCCTGTCCCCCTTTCGCTTAAACCTATTGGGGCGATTTCTAGCTTTAGCTATTGTTGCTCTCGGTATCGATGTCATTTGGGGCTTTACCGGACTGTTGAGTTTGGGGCATGGTGTATTTTTTGCCCTGGGAGGTTATGCGATTGCCATGCATATGAAACTACAAATTCCTCCCGACTCCAGTATTCAACTGCCTGAATTTATGAGCCTCTATGGAGTCACGGAACTTCCCTGGTTTTGGGAACCCTTTGGCCCCTTTCAAATCGCTGCTTTAGCCGTTATCTTGGTTCCAGCATTATTAGGAGGGTTTTTAGGGTATTTAGTCTTCCGAAATCGCATTCGCGGAGTTTACTTTTCCATCCTCACCCAAGCCTCAACCATTGTATTCTTCAACTTCTTCAATGGTCAACAAAAACTGATTAATGGAACCAATGGACTCACCGACTTTAAAACTCTCCTGGGCTTTACCGTCAACGACCCGAAAACTCAAGTGGGATTTTATCTAATTACTATCCTGTTTTTAGCCCTCACTTATGCCCTGTGCCGTTGGCTGACGAGCGGTCGCTTCGGCCGCCTCTTAATTGCTATTCGCGATGATGAAAGTCGAGTGCGTTTTTCCGGTTATAACCCGACCGGTTACAAAGTTCTCGTATTTGCTCTTTCTGCTGGATTAGCTGGATTAGCTGGGGCATTGTTCACCCTACAAACCGGGATCATTTCTCCCAAAGCGATGGATATTGCTTTCTCAATTGAAATGGTGATCTGGGTTGCTGTGGGAGGAAGAGCGAGTTTAGTCGGTGCAATTTTAGGGGCGCTTCTGGTTAACTTTGCCCGCAGTAGATTAAGCGAACAATTTCCCGAAATTTGGTTGTTTTTCCAAGGAGCATTATTCTTAATTGTGGTGATGGTATTGCCCAGTGGGGTTGTGGGATGGTTGAGAACCGATGGCTGGAATTGGATACAAGCAAGTTTGGGCAACAAAACCGTCGTGACTTATCCCAGTTTAGACCAAGACCCGGAAGTGCAAAGAGAGCGGGAGCAGTTTGAAGAAAAATCATGAGCAAGGCTATTCTAGAGATTGAAAATTTAACTGTTGATTTTGATGGCTTTAGAGCGCTGAATCAACTCAATTTTAGTATGGAACCAGGGGAACTTCGGGTGATTATTGGTCCGAATGGGGCAGGAAAAACTACGTTTCTAGATGTGATTACAGGCAAAACTCAACCCACAACCGGACAAGTTCATTTCAAAGGTCTGAATACTCGCCGTTTAGCTGAACATCAAATTGCCCGTTTAGGCATTGGTCGCAAGTTTCAAACCCCACGGGTTTATCTGAATCTTACCCCAAGGGAAAACCTGGAACTAAGCTGTAATCCTAATAAGAACGTATTTTCGACGCTCTTGAGTCGTCCTCCAGAGAGCGATCGCCAGCGCCTGAATCACCTGCTCGAGATTACCGGACTTTCCCTGAAGGGCGATATTCAAGCGGCTCTCTTATCCCATGGGGAAAAACAACGCTTAGAAATTGGCATGTTAGTCGCCCAATCTCCCGATCTTTTATTAGTCGATGAACCGGTTGCCGGGTTAACCGATGAAGAAACGGAACAAACCGGCGATTTATTGCTAAGTTTAGCTGAAAGTCATTCTATTATTGTCATTGAGCATGACATGGAATTCGTCCGCCAAATTGCCCGTAAAGTCACCGTCCTACACCAAGGTTCTGTACTTTGTGAAGGCTCCATTGAAGAGGTGCAAAACGATCCACGGGTGATTGAAGTCTACCTGGGACAATCAGAATCAGACGATCCGAAGTCAATAGATTCGCGGTAAAGCAGGACATCACACATCATAGGCGATCAATCTAGACAGTTTCTCCATTACCCATTACCAGCTTGAAGCACTATAATCATGAACCAAGACCTATCCTCCCAACCCATTTTAAAGGTATCTGGATTGAATGTTTATTATGGAGAAAGTCATATTCTACGGAATGTGGACTTAGGAGTGAAACCGGGCCAAATGGTCTGTTTAATTGGTCGTAATGGGGTGGGGAAAACGACCTTGCTCAAGACCATTATGGGGGTTTTAAAACCTCGCAGTGGCGATATTTATCTAGAAAAGCAAAGTATTGTCGGTCTGTCCCCCGATCGCCGTGCTAAACTTGGTATCGGTTATGTGCCCCAAGGTCGGGAGATTATCCCCAGAGTCACCGTCAAAGAAAATCTGCTCCTGGGTTTGGAGTCTGGACGTGCAGGGAAAAAGAAGGAGATCCCTCCCTATATTTACGAGCTATTCCCCGTCCTAGAGAGCATGTTATGGCGCATGGGAGGGGACTTGAGTGGAGGACAACAACAACAACTGGCGATCGCCCGCGCTCTCATGGGTCATCCGCAACTGCTGGTTCTTGATGAACCGACTGAAGGCATTCAACCCTCGATTATCCTCGAAATTGAAGCAGCCGTGCGTAAAATCATCGAAACGACAGGAATCTCTGTACTCCTGGTTGAACAGCATCTACATTTTGTCCGTCAAGCTGACTGGTATTACGCCATGCAAAAAGGGGGGATCGTTGCATCCGGGCCAACTGAAGAACTCAGTCAAGATGTGATTCAGGAATTTCTAGCCGTTTAGAGAAATGACCAGACCAAAATGGCGATCGTCACGATAAACGCAATATGATTAATCCAATCATCAGAAGTCCAGTCTTTAAACATAATCACTCTTCTATTTAAGGTCTAGAGTCTACAGCGTAGATTATAGCGCTCTGTGGTAAGTTAGGGGGAAGACCCTCTAGCAATAGGCAATAGGGAAAATCTGATTTTCCCCTTTTCTTAAACTCCTTAATATTATGGCGATTGAAATTGAACGCAAATTTCTAGTAAACGGAGAAAGTTGGCGCGGATTAGGCAAAGCCACCCACTATCGCCAAGGCTATATTCGCACTGAAAATCATCAAACCGTTCGCGTGCGGATTGCTGGCGATCGCGGCTACTTAACCCTGAAATCCTTAGCCTCTGGGTCTTCTGGCATTCATCGCTTAGAATATGAATATCCGATTCCCTTAGAAGATGCCCAGGAAATGCTAGAGTATTTGTGCGATCGCCCCCAAATTGATAAAACTCGCTACACCCTAAACTGGAGCGGTATGGTTTGGGAAATCGATGAATTCGCTGGAGAAAATCAAGGATTAATCCTGGCAGAAGTTGAACTCACCGATGCCAATCAAGACATTGAATTACCCGAATGGGTTGGTGAAGAAGTTTCCGAAGATTACCGTTATTTTAATTCTTATTTAGCAAATCATCCCTATAGTCAATGGAAACATTAGAAACATTAAAGACTAGCCTGATATTCCAAGTTTTACCCGACTCCATCAATCAATAGTAAGCAAGTGGAAGAGCCTGAATCTCACTTAGATGTCAAGGGGGGACGATCGCCCACAGATTGCATTAAAAAGCCCAGAGAACAGGGTCATATTCTAGGTAATTTGTAACGGTGGAGCCGATCGCCTCAATCTCCTCTAGTTCTGCCTCAGAAAGCTGGATTTCTGCAGCGATCGCGTTATCTTGCACTTGTTGGACATTGCGAAAACCAGCGATCGCATGGGTGCGCGGTTGAGCCATGACCCACGCTAGAGCCAGTTGTGCTAAAGTACACGCTTTTTGAGCAGCGATAGGGCGTAATTGTTCCAGTGCCCGTTGTACCCGTTGGTAATGCTCCCGATTGACAAAGAGCTTGTTTTTCGCCCGATGATCGCCAGGAGGAAATTGATGATCCGGGCCGAATTTCCCCGTGAGTAATCCTTGGCAGAGGGGAGAATAGGCAAGAATTGACCAATTCTGCTCAATACAATAGTTTTGAATTTCCCCTTCAATAGTGCGCCAAAACAGGGAATAGGGAGGTTGTAAACTGTCAATGGGGCCATATTGCCGTGCTTCTTCCATTTGCGCCACAGAAAAATTAGACACCCCGATCGCCCGAATTTTGCCCTGTTGCTTTAACTCGACCATGGCTTGCATCGTTTCGGCGATCGGTACACTGTCGCTCCCCCAACTGCCAGAGGGCCAATGCAATTGATACAAATCAATATAATCCGTTTGTAAATTCTTTAACGACTGCTCGCAGGCGGCGATCGCCGCATCATAGCGAAAATCACTTACCCATAACTTAGTCGCAAAAACCATCTGATCTCGCACCTCCCGCAACGCTCTGGCAACCAGACGCTCAGAATCTCCATTCCCATACTCGGATGCCGTATCCACCGTCGTTATACCCGCCTCGAAACCCGCTCTCAGCCCTTCAATCAGCTCCTCCTCATCCGTACCCGCCCACATGCCTTTATCCGCTTGCCAAGTCCCCATAATAATGGGTGTAATCTCAATCTCCGTATTTCCTAAAGCATAAGTTTGCATCATTCTCCCTCCTTCACGAATTTAGAACCGATTGTTTTCAGCAACTATGTCCTTCATTGTTGTGCTTTAGCGCAGCAAAAAACCTAGTATTCTTAAGCGCGAGAAGCCCTCAATTGCCCACAAGCAGCATCCGCCTCTAAACCCCGCGAATAGCGCACACTCACTGCAATATGGTGCTTCGTCAAAATCTCCTGAAATTGCTCAATGCGCTGGCTATTGGGACGCTGATAATCAACTTCACTAATGGGATTGTAAGGAATTAAATTAACATGATTTTGAAATCCCCGTAGGAGGTGGCCCAATTCCACAGCATGTTGGGGCAGATCGTTCACACCTCCCAATAAAATATATTCAAACGTAATCCGCCGGCCAGTAAGCTTAACGTATTCCCGACATTCATCCATTAATTGGGGCAGCGCATATCGCAGAGCGCTGGGAATTAATTTTTCTCTCAACGCTTGATTTGAGGCGTGGAGACTGACGGCGAGGGTAATTTGCAGTTGAGCTTTGGCGAATTGGCGAATCCGTTTGGCAATACCGACCGTAGAAACAGTCATTTGTCGTTGGCCAATCCCCACATCTTTATTTAAACAGTGGAGCGATTTTAAGACAGAATCCAAGTTGAGTAGGGGTTCACCCATTCCCATAAAGACAATATGACTGACGCGCCGCCCAAAGTCATTTTGCACCGTTAAAACTTGATCGACAATTTCGTGGGGTTGCAGATGGCGCACAAATCCCCCTTTACCCGTAGCACAGAAATCGCAACCCATGGCACATCCAACTTGGGAGGAAACACAGACGGTGAGCCGTTTAGCAGTAGGAATACCGACGGTCTCAATAATTTCTCCGTCTTGGAGTTGCAGGAGATATTTAATCGTGCCATCGGGGGCGATCGCCCGATAATGGAGCGTAGAACGACCGATATTAACCTGAGCCATTTCCTGTCGCCAAGCTTGGGGAAATACCGTAATTTCTGGCAGCGATCGCGCCCCTTTCTGATAAAGCCACTGGTGTAATTGGCGGCCTCGATAGGCTGGTTGCCCGTGGTCTTGAACCCAAGTGGTGAGAGACTCTAAGGATTGACCGAGTAAGGGAGCGTCTAGAACAGGAGATGATATAACTGGAGAATTGATATTAGATGCTTTCGGGGAAAGAGACATTGATGATTGGTCTTGAGATTGGGTGGAATAGTTCTATTTTGCCCTTAGCCTTTGAATTTGCCTCTCCTGGCCCGATTATTTTCCAAATTGGTAATTTGGCGATCCGTTGGTATGGCTTGTTAATTGCTTCGGCAGTATTGTTGGGAGTAACCTTGTCCCAGTATTTGGCTCAACGTCGTGGTGTGCATCCAGATGCGATCTCAGATGTAGCGATTTGGTTAGTCCTGGGGGCAATTCCTGCGGCGAGACTGTACTATGTGTTATTCCAATGGCCCAACTATGCTGACCGTCCAGGGGAGATTTTCGCTATTTGGAAAGGGGGAATCGCCATTCATGGAGCGATTTTAGGAGGACTGTTAGCTGTATTAATTTTTGCACGACTGAACCGGATTTCGTTTTGGATGTTAACAGATTTAGTCGCTCCGTCTCTAATTCTGGGACAGGCGATCGGTCGCTGGGGTAACTTTTTTAATTCAGAAGCCTTTGGTAAACCGACGGATTTACCCTGGAAGTTATTTATTCCCGTCGATCGTCGTCCCCCGGAATATATCGAATTTGACTATTTCCATCCCACATTTCTCTATGAATCCCTCTGGAATCTGCTGGTTTTTGCTCTACTTCTGGGATTATTTTTTTATAGCTTAAACCGTAAACCGCCCCTAAAACTGGGTACGATATTTATGGTGTATATGATTGCCTATAGCTTAGGTCGGGTCTGGATTGAAGGATTGCGTACCGATAGCTTAATGTTGGCAGAGTTTAGAATTGCCCAGTTGGTGAGTTTAGGAGCGATTTCTTTGGGGGTTTTGGGCTTGGTTTGGCTTTATGGCTTCGATCGCCCGTTGCCGGATGTAGTGCCAATGACAGATAGCAATGCCTAAATTGCAGCCAATGAACCAAAAAAAGCCCCGGAGGCTAACCTCCAGGGGCTGGATCGGGGTGCATCTACCATGTCTTTATCAGAAAAATGGGTTGAAAACCCCGTCCTAAAAGGACGGCTTTGCGGTACAATAAAGTTGGTCACTGACCCACCCGCGACGATGGAAACAGAAAGCCTAACTTCAAAGATTGCTTTCATCCGCAACGGCGCAGAAAAATCGGTAGACCGGGAAAAGAGGATGGGGCAATGGGCAGTCCAACCCTTGAATCAACAAAGTAGATCAAGATTTCTTCTTTGAGATGTCAACACATAAGGCGGCAGGGCTTGCCGTGTCAGTCTGCGGAGCGAGTGTAAGACCCGAACAGAGTAAATCTGTGAAGGCAACTGCGATGAAACAGAAACCTAAATCGTGAGGTTTAGGAATCCCCTCGCCTTTAGGCAGGGGTGGATGTCAA
>NZ_JAGHZH010000137.1:0-9631 GCF_017746885.1 Roseofilum sp. SBFL
AGAAAAAGCTGTAAAAGCCAACTTCTCTGAATTTTCCGCTAATGGTTGCGGTTGTGGAAGTGTGCTAAAAGCTAACGTTTGCTCCTCAGTTACTGTATTTTCCTGAACTCCAGAAAATGAGGTAAAAGCAAGCTGCTCTGATTTTTCCGATAGCTGTTGCGGTTGGGGAAGTGCGGTAAAAGCAAGCTGCTCTGAATTGTCCGATAGCTGTTGTGGTTCAGGAAGTGAGGTAAAAGCTAATGTCTTATCCTCAGTTACCGCATTTTCCTGTACTCCAGAAAATGGGGTAAAAGCCAATTTTTCTGGTAAAGATTTGGAAGAAGTAACCCCTAAAGACTGATGGATAAGGGGGATAGACTCTTTCACCGATTGTGCCATTATTTGCACTAACTGCTGATGGCTCTCCTTGTTTGGTATATCAGGAGAGGGGGCTACCGTTTCCGCAGTAGAGTCTAAAATTTGGCCTTGGACAGCATCGACAAAACCGAGAGTTGCCGAACTTGTTAACAGAGTTAACCAGACAGGAGACAAGCGCATTGTTTTCACGTTCCGTAAACTTCCACACACCACATTGAAGAGTTGATTGGGCTGTTGAGTTAGGTATCGGGATTCATGAAATCCTACAACTTCAGCCAAAACACCTCAATCAACCCCTTAACTTAACACTTCTGAAGGAGTATTTTCATTTTGGCTGGCCTAAAACTCTCTCTAGCACTTGCTCATAGGCCGATTCAACATCGCCTAAATCTTGTCTAAAGCGGTCTTTATCTAGGATACGTGCTTGGGGGTCAGTTTCATCCTGTTTCCATAAGCGACAGGTGTCTGGGCTAATTTCGTCAGCTAGGATAATGTTATTTTGGCGATCGCGCCCGAATTCCAGCTTAAAATCAACCAAGATAATGCCACACTCCTGGAAAAAGTTACTCAGGTAGCGATTAATGTCCCTGGACATTTGCTGGATGTGGTCGAGTTCTTCCAGTGTAGCAAGTTGCAACAGGAGGAGGCGATCGCGAGTCAGCAGAGGATCGCCCAAACTATCATTCTTATAGCAATATTCTACCAGAGGCGGATCGATTTCAGTTCCCAAAGCCAAACCGGTTTGTTTGCACAGACTCCCCGCAGCCCGGTTACGCACGATCGCCTCAATCGGCACAATCGTAACAGCTTTAACCCGCATTTCCCGCTCTGAAGGACAATCAACATAGTGGGTGGGAATGCCCTGCGCTTCCAGCATTTGGAACAAATGACGGGAAATCGCACAATTAATCTGTCCCTTACCCGTAATCGTGCCTCGTTTTTGCGCATTAAACGCCGTCGCATCATCCTTAAAATAAGTCAGAAGGATATCCGCATCATCAGTGGAATAGACGATTTTGGCTTTCCCTTCGTACAGTTGCACCTGTTCTGTCATAAAGCCTTGAGAACTTATATCTAACAGCCTTACCATACCTCTTTTTGAGGCAGTCATTATAATGGATTAGCATAGACAAACCCCACCCCATCGCTGGCAACTCTCTAGAGGCTGAGTGTAACCATGATTTCATCAGAAGTAAAAACCGTCCATTGGACAATTGATGATTTAGAAGGATTCCCCGACAATGGCACAAGGTATGAGATTATTGATGGAGAACTATTCATGACCAAATCACCCCATTGGAATCACCAGGACATTTCTGGAGCGATTTATACAGAACTACGAATTTGGTCAAAAAAAACAGGTTTAGGAAAAGCTGTATTTTGTCCGGGTATTATTTTTTCCAATAGTGATAACGTTATCCCTGACGTAGTTTGGATATCCCGCGAACGTCTATCCCAAGTTTTAGATGAATCTGGACATTTGACGGGTGCGCCAGAGTTGGCAATTGAGATATTATCGAAGTCAGAGAAAGATAAAAAGCGAGATAAAGAAACGAAATTAAAGCTCTATTCTGTGGAAGGAGTACAAGAATACTGGATTGTTGACTATCAGCAACGAGAAATAGCAATCTATCGCCGCAACCAAGGACGTTTGGAAAAAGCCGTTACCCTATTTGAGCAAGATACGCTCACCAGCCCCCTTTTACCCGACTTTCAGTGTCCTCTAGAAGTATTGTGGGAAGACTAATCGCTGTTTGAATTGACAAAAAATAAAGTTAAACTATTGCTCTAGATACCCTCACCAGTCCCCTTCTACCTATTGCTAGAGTTCCTTTTGCCTTTTGCTCCACAACGCGCTATACTTAAAGGCTGGCATAAAATACAAATCAATCACTAAGGAGAATCGTGATTATGGCCCGGATGTACTACGACGCGGATGCTAACTTAGATTTACTGAACGGTAAAACCGTTGCTATTATTGGCTATGGTTCCCAAGGACATGCCCATGCGCTGAATTTAAAAGAGAGCGGGGTTAATGTGATTGTTGGGTTGTATGAAGGGAGTAAGTCAACAGCTAAAGCAGAAGCTGCCGGGTTAACGGTTAAACCTGTTGCTGATGCCGCGAAAGCAGCAGACCTGATTATGATTTTACTGCCAGATGAGGTACAAAAGACGGTTTATCAGAATGAAATTGCCCCTAACCTGAGTGAAGGTAATGTTTTAGCGTTTGCTCATGGTTTTAATATCCACTTTGGTCAAGTGGTTCCCCCAGAGAATGTGGATGTGATTATGGTAGCGCCAAAGGGGCCAGGACATTTGGTGCGGCGAACTTATGAACAAGGGGAAGGGGTTCCCTGTTTATTTGCGGTTTATCAAGATGCAACGGGACAAGCTCGCGATCGCGCCATGGCCTATGCTAAAGGTGTTGGTGGAACTCGTGCGGGTATCCTGGAAACCACGTTCCGCGAAGAAACCGAAACTGACTTATTCGGCGAGCAAGCAGTCCTCTGCGGTGGTTTAAGTGCCCTGATTAAGAGCGGCTTTGAAACCCTGGTAGCAGCAGGATATCAGCCAGAATTAGCCTATTTTGAATGCCTCCACGAAGTCAAGTTAATTGTAGACTTGGTGGTCGAAGGTGGCTTGGCCCAAATGCGTGATAGTATCTCCAATACGGCTGAATATGGCGATTATACTCGCGGTCATCGGATTATCACCGACGAAACCCGCGCTGAAATGAAGAAAATTCTCGAAGAAATTCAAAGCGGTCAGTTTGCCCGTGAATTTGTGTTAGAAAATCAATCGGGTAAAGCCGGATTTATCGCCATGCGTCGTCAAGAAGCTGAACATCCCATCGAAGAGGTGGGGAAAGACCTGCGAGCTATGTTTAGCTGGCTAAAGAAAGCGTAATCTGTGGGGGTGGGTTATCCCTCAATGTTAACCTACCCGACTCGACACTACCTTCACCCAACTCAAAGATGACTAGCTCATCTACTCATTACTGGCGATCGCAGCTCTTCCTATGATACCAGTTTACGCCTAAGCTGATAGAAAGAGTCTCAATAAAGCCACAATGGTCACGATTAACGAAAATTATCTCAAATTGAAGGCGGGTTATTTATTCCCAGAGATTGCCCGACGGGTGAGAGTGTTTACTGAGTCTAATCCGGATGCTCCCATTATTAAGCTCGGAATTGGAGATGTCACGGAGCCTTTACCCGAAGCTTGCCGCACAGCGATGATTAAGGCGGTGGAGGACATGGGCGATCGGGCTACATTTAAGGGATATGGCCCAGAACAAGGGTATGCTTGGTTACGGGAAAAGATTGCGAGTCAGGATTTCCAAGCACGGGGATGCAAGATTGAGGCATCGGAAATCTTTGTCTCCGATGGTGGTAAGTGCGATACAGGCAATATTTTGGATATTTTCGGCAAGGGTAATACCATTGCTGTTACCGACCCTGTTTATCCAGTATATGTTGATACTAATGTCATGGCAGGTCATACCGGGCCAGTTAATGATAAGGGCGAATATGAAGGCTTATTCTATCTGCCTATCACAGCCGAGAATCACTTTACTGCCAAAATTCCTGATCGCCCCGTAGATCTAATTTATCTCTGTTTCCCCAATAATCCCACGGGGGCAACTGCATCTAAGGCTGACCTGAAAGCTTGGGTAGATTACGCTAGAGCCAATGGTTCCGTGATTCTCTTTGATGCTGCCTATGAAGCCTTTATTACCGATCCAGAACTGCCCCATTCTATTTATGAAATCGAAGGCGCACGAGAATGTGCGATCGAGTTTCGTTCTTTCTCCAAGAATGCGGGATTTACAGGAACTCGATGTGCCTATACCGTCGTTCCCAAAAGCTTAAAAGTCACCGCGTCCGATGGTGCAGAAGTCACCCTACATCAACTGTGGAATCGTCGCCAATCCACCAAATTTAACGGCGTTTCCTATCTGGTGCAGCGTGGAGCAGAAGCGGTTTACTCTCCAGAAGGACAAAGTCAAGTTCAAGGCTTAATCAAGTTTTACCTGGAAAATGCCCAAATTATCCGTCAAAAGCTCTTGAATGCTGGATTAACCGTTTATGGTGGAGTTCATGCGCCCTATATTTGGGTAAAAACCCCCCAAGGACTCTCGAGTTGGGACTTTTTTGACAAATTGCTCAACTTGTGCTACGTCGTGGGGACTCCTGGATCGGGATTTGGTGCTGCTGGAGAAGGTTACTTCCGGATCTCGGCATTTAACAGTCGGGAAAATGTGGAGGAAGCCATGAGTCGCATTACCGCCAATTTCAAGGTTTAAGTACGCAACCGGTAGGAGCGAACAACCGTTCTCTCCTACAACCTATGTCCCATCCTTAATTAAAAGGACTAAACATCAAATAAAAGGGATGAACCCGAAGATTCATCCCCATCCATAATATCAGTGAACAGTTAGGAACAAACGAAGAGCAAATACTCAAGAAAAATTAAACAGCAGCTACTTGTTTGGTGGTTGCGTTTAATTCACCTTTGCCATATTTAACGGCATAAACATCTAAGGTTTCTTGTTTGATCTTGCTGGCATTACCGGCAGTCCAGAACTGTTGATAACGATCCAAGCAAACTTCTTTCATGTACTTGATAGAAGGCTTCATAAAGTGGCGAGGATCGAAGTTAGAAGGATCTTTAGATGCCGCTTCGCGGATAGCAGCAGTAATCGCTAACCGGTTGTCGGTGTCGATATTAACTTTACGCACACCGCTCTTGATTCCTTTCTGAATTTCTTCAACAGGTACGCCGTAGGTTTCAGGGATGCTACCACCATACTGGTTGATGATGGCAATTAAATCTTCAGGTACAGAGGAAGATCCATGCATAACCAAGTGGGTGTTAGGCAGGCGCTTATGGATTTCTTCAATACGGCTGATTGCTAGGATTTCACCAGTAGGTTTGCGGGTGAATTTGTAAGCACCATGACTGGTTCCAATCGCAACAGCTAAAGCGTCTACTTGAGTTTGTTCTACAAATTGAACGGCTTCGTCAGGATCGGTTAACAATTGATCGTGAGAGAGCGTTCCTTCAAACCCATGACCATCTTCTTTGTCACCTTGTCCAGTTTCCAGAGAACCTAAGCAACCGAGTTCTCCTTCAACGCTAACCCCAATGGAGTGAGCAACTTTAACGACTTCAGCAGTAACGTTAACGTTGTACTCAAAGCTGGCAGGAGTTTTGGCATCAGCTTCTAAGGAACCATCCATCATGACGCTCGTGAAACCATAGCGCATAGCGGTATAGCAAGTATCAGGAGCATTCCCATGGTCTTGGTGCATAGCAATGGGAATATGGGGATAGCTTTCAACTGCGGCTTGAATCAGGTGACGGAGGAAGTTCTCACCTGCATATTTTCTAGCACCACGAGAAGCTTGCAGAATTACGGGGCTATCGGCTTCATCAGCAGCTTGCATGATGGCCAGGATTTGCTCCATGTTGTTTACGTTATATGCTGGGATACCGTAGTTGTTTTCGGCTGCGTGATCGAGCAGAAGTCGCATGGGTACGAGGGCCATACTATACTTGTCCTCCTAAGATGGTTATGGTTATCAGCAAGTTGTCTAATGACAAATCCAGTCTTGAGACAATATTAAGATATTTTTGGGATTTTAGGAAATCAAACTTTCATCTTGCTACGATGATGGGTTTTTATGCTGTGCGATCGCCGCGATTGAACAGTGCTAAGGTTTGACGGCAAAAGTGCTTCAACTTGCTTGCGGTGTCTGGATTGGGTTGGGTTTCGCCCTCAAAGTGCCAATTCTCAACGGTGGAGAATCGCCATTGTTGCCCTTTGTGGCTGTATCCAGTTGCCTCAATGCCGATCGCCCGATAAGCGTTGTCTAGGCGATCGTGATGAAAGCGAATCTGGATCAGCACGGAACGACTTTGGAAAGACCGACTAAATCCGGGAAAATGGAAGCCCAGATCGATGGAGTCAGGATCGACGAGTTCTTGGGTACACGGATCGTTCATCCAAGGCTTCATATCCACCCGCGCATCCGGAAACTGGGACTTCAACAGGTTGATGACGGTAGCTATTTGGCTGGCGACTTCAAAGTTTTTTGCTTGTTCGGCTGCATTCACAGGCAATCCTCCTCAATCGTGAATGATGATTATTCACTCATCCTCTGCAATTTTGTTGTATCTCTAGTTACGGTAACTCTACTCAAGGTTAAGGATTTGTAAAGGTTTATTAAGTTGATAAAATAATCAACCTTAGAGTATGCTGATGACAAATCGTATCATTTCTGGATAATTTATAGTTGAGGAGATTAGAGACGATCTCGTAAGGTATAGCCCTCTCCCCTAACCCCTTCTTCCACGAGAGAGGGGGCATAAAGAGGTTTTGACAAGGGTTGTATTTCTAATGGTACTCATTGCTCTGTAGGAGGGGCAAGGTAATGACCAAATTCGGTGAGGAAGCGATCGCCTAAAATAGCCTCTCGAATGCGTGCGGTAAAACGCACCAGTTCCGTAATATTGTGGATCGATAGGAGCGTATACACTAACAGTTCGCGACAGCGCCATAAATGCCCCAAATACGCACGGCTAAAATTTTGACAGGTATAACAGGGGCATTCAGCATCAAGGGGAGCAAAATCTTCTCGAAATTGGGCATTTTTAATATTCCAGCGCTCTCCTCGCACGAATACTGCCCCATGACGGGCTAACCGGGTGGGAATGACACAATCAAATAGATCGATGCCAGCAGCAATCGCCTGTACCATTTCTTGATAGGTTCCCACTCCCATGAGATAGCGGGGTTTGCCCACAGGAAGGAGGGGAGCAGTCACCTTTACAATTTGGTTAATCAGATCTCCCGGTTCCCCCACACTCACGCCACCAATAGCATAACCGGGTAAATTAAGGTCTACTAATTGCTCGGCTGCGGCGGTTCTCAAGTCAGCATATACTCCCCCCTGAACAATACCAAATAACGCCTGATCGGAGCGATTATGGGCCGCTATGCAGCGTTTTAGCCATCGATAGGTGCGCTCTGTGGCAGCGACAACGGCTTCTTTGGAGGCGGGATAGGGAGGACATTCGTCAAACGCCATAATTACATCTGCACCAAGCTGATTTTGGATGGCGATCGCCTTTTCTGGAGTAAGATTGATAATCCGTCCATCTCTGGGCGATCGAAATTTCACCCCCTCTTCCTGAATGGTTCGCAAGCTGGCTAAACTAAAAACCTGAAATCCTCCAGAATCCGTTAACATTGGCCCATCCCATCCCATAAACCGATGCAAACCACCGGCACGAGCAATTAAATCTTCTCCCGGTTGTAGATGCAAATGATAGGTATTGGCTAAAACCATTTGAGCGCCTGTCCCTTTGAGTTGTGCAGGTGTTAGTGCTTTTACCGTTGCTAACGTGCCAACAGGCATAAATCTAGGAGTTTCTACTTTTCCGTGGGGAGTCAAAAAGGTAGCTGCTCTCGCTTGAGTCTGGGAGCATTGGGCTTGTATAGAAAACTGAAAGGATTGATGCATAAGTCCAAAAACTGATGGATTGTATGTTAGAGAGATGTTGAAGAAGTCTCTATTTCCGGTAATTTGAGTAAGAGTCCTGCAATAAACCAATAATACACTGCTACCGGATCGACATCTAGGGGATAATAATAAGGAAAATAGCTCACAATCAGAATAAAAATCCAGAAACAGACCGCTATTTTTTGCCAGCTAGGGTTCTGCAGTGAACGATAAGCTTTATAGGTTAAAAAAACCAAGATAGAAACCACCACCAAAAAAGCCAGTAACCCTAGAGGGCCAATTTCATAAAGAACCTTAGCATGGAACGTTTCAATTAATCGAGTCGGGGCAAATTTTCGTGCTGCATTTGTCGCCGCACCAATCCCTTTTCCCAAAATCCCTTCTTGCTGACTCCAAACCGATTGCCATTGATCTTGCATAAAATCTAGGGGAGGGGAAACGGTCCAGCGATCCACTAAGCTGTCTATGCGTTGTTCCACTCGATTTATCGTTTGAATAATTACGGCGCTGGCGACAAGTACCGCCCCCCATTTTAAAGGCAATTGTTTTTTCTTAGAGGTCGTTAAGAGCTGTAAAATCATAAAGATAATTGGGACTAATGCTAGAGCAATTCTTTGACCGGAAAATACAGCCATTATGATCAGCAAACCCGTGCTAAAGACACTGATATATTTCCATTTCTTTTGAGGATCTCCAATATCAGTAGTGAATAAGAAAAACAGACCAGAAATCAGAAACCACCCCCATTGCCAAGGGGCAACAAATGTACCGGGTAATCGAACTAATCCGGCATTTGAATTATATAAAACTGCTCCACCGATAAAGCAACGAGCTTGTAAGCTGGCGCGATATAGAGATTCTCCTGAAAGGGGCCCACTTCCTGGACAAACACCTTTGGTTAGCAGTAAATATTGAATAAACCCCAAGGCACAACAAATTAAGATTAGAACAGTGTGCAGTCTCAGAAAAAAGGATAATTCTTCTTTACTATAAATCAAATAATAGGCACACATCATTAAGGGCATATAGCTTAATAGGGTCTTGAGACCCACAATTCCCATGAGCATTTGATTCCCTAGAGTGGGATTAACGCTTTCGCGAATAATGCCAATCCAAAAAAAGTGAACTAATGCGATCGAGACTAAAGTGATTAGAGGAATATATAGAAGTTTAATTTTTTGCCAAAAGGGTTTAAGATAGTCGCGATCGTGGATCAAAATCGAGATTAGAGCGGGAATATAAAATAAATCTTTGACTAAGTGAAATAGGGGGTTACTGTTGGCGATCGTATGGGTAACTGTTCCAGCAAAGGGCATATAGATCAAAAAGGCCCAAAGTCCTAAAGCCGGATAAGTATAAGAAAAGCCCACTATCGCTCCTGCCAGTCCTGCAAAAAGACCAGAAGTTAAACCATCGAGTAAGGCAAATAATATCCCGGGTAAAAGGATAAAAGCGATAAATTGAATCAGTTCTCTGCGTTCCATTAGGGAATAGGGAATAGAGTATAGGGAATACTAGGTTTTGCCCTTTCCTTAGCACAAATTAGGCACAGTCCAGGAAATTCTTCATTGAGCTAATGACGAACTTGCTCTATGGTACTGTGCCCATTTGAAAATGTCCCACTTCTCAAGGGGTGACAAGGTAGTTCAAAGGTCGCTATAGCGACCTTTTTCGGTAGTATTTTGCTGAAAACCTCAACTCAATGGTCGCGATCGCATAACTATAGCATCAGGTTAGAGGGTTAC
>NZ_JAGHZH010000138.1:0-22335 GCF_017746885.1 Roseofilum sp. SBFL
ACGACACCAAGACAGCAAAAGATGGTAGTATTGGATGTGTTCATGACAAGAATTGTCCAGTTGAGGAGCCGGATGAGGTGAAAGTCTCACGTCCGGTTTTGAAGACGAGTCGGAGGGGTGACCCTTCGGCTTAGTTTAACGATACACAAGGCTGTCGATCCATAAGACGGCAAACCGAACTGGGGTGAAAGGTCTCATGGAGCATCAAGAACAATCTTTAGTTATGCCCCGTTCAGCTTATCTTCACATTCCCTTTTGTCGTCGTCGCTGCTTCTACTGTGATTTTGCCATTTCTGTGGTGGGCGATCGCCGTTGGGGAGACAATTCCCCAGCCATGTCTCACTATATCGAGATCTTAATTTCTGAAATTGAACAGACTCCCCCTCGCGGTTCATCCTTAGAGACGGTGTTTTTTGGGGGGGGAACCCCATCCTTGCTCAGTGTCAGTCAACTCGAGCAACTGTTAACCACCCTCGATCGCCACTTTGGGTTAACCTCCACTGCCGAAATTTCCATGGAAATTGACCCCGGAACCTTCGATCTCAAAAAGTTACAAGGTTTTCTCGCTCTAGGAGTCAATCGGATTAGTTTAGGTGTACAGTCCTTTGATGAGCACCTTTTAAAACTTTGTGGGCGATCGCATACTGTCCACGAAATTTATCAGGCGATCGATCTCCTCCATCAAGCATCTGTTGATAACTTCAGTATAGACCTGATCTCTGGTTTACCCGAGCAGACCTCTGAACAATGGCAAAAAACCCTACAAATCGTCCTCGATATTTCCCCGCCCCACCTCTCCATCTATGACCTGATTGTCGAACCAATGACTGTCTTTGAGCGGCGCTATGAAGCAGGAAAACTAATCCTTCCCAGCGATGACAGTAGTGCCCAATTCTATCGCTTAACTTCCCAAATCTTAAGGCAAGCTGGTTACGATCACTATGAAATTTCTAACTACGCTCGCCACGGATATCACTGTCGCCACAACCGTGTCTATTGGCGCAACCAGCCCTACTATGGCTGGGGTATGGGAGCGGCTAGTTACATTGATGGTATCCGATTTATTCGACCCCGCACCCGAAAAACTTACTATCAATGGCTGCAAGATGGGGGAGTGATGGACACTCCTCCTCTCTCGTCCACCGAAAAGTTTCTAGAAACTCTGATGCTCGGTCTTCGGCTTGCAGAAGGTCTATCTTTAAAGACCTTAACCCATCAATTTGGTTATCCTCCTTTGCAACAGTTGAGTCCAAGTTGGTATCCCTACTATCAACAAGGATGGATTAACCTCAACACCCCGAATGGACAACCTTGGCTTCCTGGACAACCCTTACCTTCAACAGGTCAGATCTCTCTGAGCGATCCAGAAGGCTTCCTCTTTTCTAACACAGTTTTATCTGAGATGTTCCAAGTGTTTAGTTAAGTGCTTCGTGCTAGGGAATGGGGAATGGGGAATGGGGAAAATATCCATGTCTCCATGTCTCCATGTCTCTATGTCTCCGTGTCTCCATGTCCCCGTGTCCCCGTGTCTCCGTGTCCCCGTGTCTCCATGTCTCCATGTCCCCGTGTCTCCATGTCCCCGTGTCTCCGTGTCCCCGTGTCTCCGTGTCTCCATGTCTCCATGTCTCCATGTCTCCGTGTCTCCGTGTCTCCGTGTCTCCGTGTCTCCGTGTCCCCCTATCCCCCCATCTCTTCATCCTTAGAAACCCCCTTCGGTCGCCATCCGGGACGCACTTTTTGGGGAGCGCGGGCGACAACTAGAGCATCATTTTGGACATCTTTGGTGACCACCGATCCGGCTCCAATGGTGACATCTTCACCGATGGTAATGGGAGCGACTAGGACACTATTAGAACCGGTTTTCGTGCGATCGCCAATTACCGTTTTATGCTTTTGATAGCCATCATAATTGGCCGTAATCGTGCCGGCACCCACATTCACCTGTTGACCGAGTTGGGCATCTCCAATATAGGACAAATGGGCTATATTCGTGCGATCGCCCACTTGGGACTTCTTAATCTCCACAAAATTACCCACCCGACAACCGGCTCCAATCTCGGCCTGCCCTCTCAAATGAGCATAGGGGCCAATTCTCGTACTAGATTTTACGCAGCTCTCACTAATCACCGAATAAAGAATCGTCACCTGTTCCCCAATCTCACTATTCTCAATCAAACTCCCTGGCCCAATCCGACAACCCGACCCAATCACCGTGTTTCCACGAAGGTGAGTTTGCGGTTCAATTACCACATCCGAACCAATCTGTACCGTATCATCAATGGTAATACTATCGGGATCGATCAACGTTACCCCCGCCTTCATCCACTCCTCCTTAATCCGGTCTTGCAGAATCTGATGGGCTGTTGCCAACTGTTTACGGTCATTAATCCCTAAAATCTCCTGGTAATCCTCCACATCTAAGGTCATCACCCGGTCTAAATAATTGACTGCATCGGTTAAATAATACTCTTGCTGGTCATTCTCTGACTTTAATTGAGGTAAAACCTGGGCCAGTTGCGGCCAATTAAAGCAATAGACTCCCGCATTAATCCGCCGATTTTGCCGTTGAGCTGTCGTACAATCCCGATCTTCGACAATTTGTTGCAGCAGATTATCGCTATCCGAAAAGACTCGCCCATATCCTTTGGGATGGGGATGCTGGGCGGTTAAAATCGTCGCGCCATTGCCTTCGCTCTTATGGGTTGCCAGTAAATGACTAATCGTTTCTGGTCGTAATAAGGGCACATCCCCATTAAGCACCAGTAAATCCCCGGTAAATCCTTCTAAATAGGGTAGAACCTGCTGAACTGCATGACCGGTTCCCAACTGTTGACTTTGGGTGACAAACTCCAATCCCGGTACATCCGTAAGAGAGTCCTGAACCAGATCCCCCCGATATCCCACAATCACAAACTGACGCACGGGAGAAATGAGGTGACAACTCTCAAGTACTCGTTGAACTAAAGACCGTCCTCCTAGGGGATGTAAGACTTTGGGTAACTCCGATTTCATTCGAGTTCCCCGTCCTGCCGCTAAGATTGCTACTGCTACCATGACTAATCAACCAGACTACCGACAGGAGTATATCGCGCTTTATCACCAAAATTTGACTCTTGGAGGGAAATCTCGATCGCCATCCATTTTAGGCCGATGGTAGACAATCCGCCTCTATCCTAGTTTTAACAAGAGATTGAGCAATTTTTCCTTCGGGTTTTGGCGATCGCTAATTGTCAAGTTGTTTAAAGTTTCTCATCCTTTTGTTTCTTTGAGTTGAACCCCTGCGCTAAACTAAGCTTTGATCCGGTATAACACTGGACTAACTTAAACGGGTCAAACCATAGAGCGGCTAAAGCATTCCGTTCTCAACTACTTGGTTGGCATTCTAGAACCATCTAGAACTGACTGGGCTGTCTACACCTTATCCTTTGTTGATAAGTGTGAGAGCATATCACTATCAAACTGTTGTTGGGAGTTATTATTCAATGTCTCATTCAGTAAAAATCTACGATACCTGCATTGGTTGTACCCAGTGTGTACGTGCTTGTCCCTTAGATGTGCTAGAAATGGTTCCTTGGGATGGATGCAAAGCCGGACAGATCGCTTCTTCCCCTCGCACAGAAGACTGTGTGGGCTGTAAGCGCTGTGAAACCGCTTGTCCTACTGACTTTTTAAGTATCCGGGTTTACTTAGGCGCGGAAACCACCCGCAGCATGGGTCTTGCTTACTAAAAGCGGATTCATCATTGCCTTGCCCTTGGGTTTCTCCTGAATCTTAAGGCCAAGTTTCAAGGGGGAGTCTAACAACTCCCCCTTTTTGGTAAACAGAAGCATACTATGCGTCGCCAAGCTATTCTATCTTCTGCACAGGTGATTTATAGAACGGGGTGTTCAATCTTTGCTTGATATGTTGCAATCGGCAGAAATCGTGAGAGAATATATTTCTAGGCGATCGCGGGAAGATTTAGTGACTGATTTACAATTGTAAGATGCGATAATTCGGAGACTTTCAATTATTGGTGAAGCGGCAAAACGGGTTTCTGAACCCACTCGCGATCGCTGGACTACAATTCCTTGGTCAGTGATACTATCCGGATTTGGTATGAGATATGGATTATTTTCCCAACAAGTATTGATATCAAGTCCAGGTAATCAATGAAAATGTACCGCAAACACCTAGTGAAGCTTTCTGGGTGGCGATCGCAAGTCCTGCGGTCAATTTAATCCTCTTTGGTCTGTTGATGGTCATAGCATGGTTGATTATCATAGCTATGCCTACTCCCCTGAGTCTTCGTTTAACCTTGATTTTGGCATTTCTAGCCTACATTAATCAGAAATTAGTGGATATTCAGATGAAAATATACTCAAGGCTACGTTTCCCCCAATGCGATGCAATCTTAAAATCAGAGGTATCTTAATGAACGGCAATATTCGTGTGGGCAGTCTTTTTGGTATTCCCTTCTATATTCATCCATCCTGGTTTCTGATTGTCGGTTTAGTGACGTTCAACTATGCAGCTACCCTAAGTTATGCGTTTCCCCAACTGGGTGTAGCTTTACCTTGGATTTTAGGCTTAGGAGTTGCTTTTCTGCTCTTTTCTTCCGTTTTAGCCCACGAACTCGGTCATAGTCTGGTGGCTATGCGTCAGGGGATGGGAGTTAAATCTATTACGTTATTTCTGTTTGGGGGACTAGCGACTTTTGAGAAAGAAGCAAAAACTCCTAGTGCAGCCTTTTGGGTGGCGATCGCCGGTCCTGGAGTAAATTTAATCCTCTTTGGTCTGTTTACTGTAATTGTACTGTTGACTGCCATAGCCAGTATCGCCGTTCCCTTGAGTGCCCCCTTAGCTCTCATTTTTGGCTTTCTAGCCTACATTAACCTGGTTTTAGGCCTTTTTAACCTAATTCCCGGTTTGCCCCTGGATGGAGGCCATATCCTCAAGGCGGTGGTGTGGAAAATTACGGGTAAACCGAAGCGCGGTGCGGTGTTTGCCAGTCGTATGGGACAGATCATTGGTGGTTTCGGTGTGGCGATCGGTATGCTCTCCCTGCTGAATGTTCCACTGGTTGTGTTTGGTATTCCCATTTCCGGTAGTATCTGGACGCTCATCATGGGTTGGTTGATGTTGCAAAATGCAAGTCGCTCGACTCTATCTCCCAATGAAGCTGCCCAAGAATTACTAGATTATCAGAAGAAAATCTACTCTCAGCACCATGAATTTGTGCGGGTTGATGCTGGAGATTTTTCCCATCTCGATTTGAAGTTTTATAAGCAGACACAAAGGCAATTAGAACGCTTAGGTTTTGAGAAACTGGCAGATATGGAAGATCTGACGATCTCTAAAGCCAACCGAAGCCAACCCCGTGTTTTGATTCGGGTGATGCTCAGTCGCGATCGCCGTACGGTAGCTGGAATTTTTCATTTTCCTTTACCCTTATTAGTCAAAGCCCTTCAGGCGATCGGTTTAGCGCCCAAAGGCGGTAAAACTGTAGACTTAGAATCTGAATTTGAAGATGGAACATTTCTGACTACGTCTAATACTAAAGGTTTTGACAATAGCTCGCCATTTCCCAAAATCGAGCGCCAGCAACTTCCGGGAACAGCGTCGATTTCTGAATTGGTTAGAGCGCACCGCATTCGCGTCAGAGATCTCAATCCTCATACTCCCGCATTAATCATACGCAACTTTGACCAGGCGATCGCCATGCAACATCGCTTAGAATCCCTTAAAAATAGTCACAAAGAAGCTCAAGGTTACCTCACTCGCGAAGACATTCAACGCCAAGCTAAAAAAGGTCAAGAAGCAGCAGCAGAAGCTCTTGGCAATGCTCTTGAAGACCTGAAGACTAGACAATCACAAGAATAATAAACCCAACAATCGTGTCTGATTCCAACCCTTCCGATAGTAACTTCCACAACGCGGTTAGCTGTGCGGGAATTTATCAAGAACACCCATAATCTCTGATTTATCTTGTTGATACTAATGATATCTTCAAATCAAAGGGTTGGCAACCATGAATGTCCTGTCAGATGAGCATCAACTGTAGCCAATGTTAATCCATACTGAAGAGCTGTCGCAGCAATAAATCGATCGGCTGGATCTTGATGACGGACTGCAATCTTGCGACTGAGAATAGCAATGGCATAATTGAGTTTTGCCTCATGAGTGGGTAGGGACTGTAAAGCGAAATCCACCCATGTATTAGCATCAGGTTGTAAAGAAATTCGTCCTTTTTCTGATAAAACAAGCGTTTCCCAAATACTAATCGGACTCAGCCAGAGTTGAGTTTTGGGATCGGCAATTACCGTTTGCATGTGTATGGGTAATCGTTGATCGCCGAGTAAGTACCAAATCCAAATATGGGTATCGAGCAAAATTTTCATGCCAAAACATCCCAAGCTTCAGCAACTGGCTCAATGATATCTCCTAAAATTTCACCCGTACCTTTGATTACGCCAAAGCTCGGACGTTCAATTGGGTTAGTGGCAGGATAAACAATGGCTAAGGGTTTTCCTTCATGAAGAATCGTGAGCGGAATTTTTGTCTGTTCAACTTCTATCAGTAGATTTTGTAAGGTTTCTGGTAATTCTGTTGTAGTAATTTCTGTCATTTTCTTACCCGATAGATTTGATCTAGTTTAGCATTAACTACAATGACGTTAGTCGATTGTCGTCTTATCACGGTTTCCCAAAACCAACCAAATTGAACTCTCTTTCAAATTTTCTTACGGCATCCAGAACTTTTTTTGCCCAGTTATTATCTAGGGGAGATATGATAACCACCTTGAAATCATACTGTGCTGCTTCTAATTGAACTCCTTCAGAATCATCGACATGAAGATCTATGCCAAATGCTTTGGGATTTTTGCTGGGATAAGGATAAATTTTATATTTCTGGAAATACAGATCGTGAACTTTTTGATTAATCACTTCTTTTATATGAATGCCATAAAAACAGAAGAATAAACGTATATAAATAAGAGAACGATATGAAGTTGTGTAAACACATATTTCATGTCTCTCTTTTTTGAGTTGTCTGATGAGATTGCAAGTCCCAAATCGCAAAGGTTCATTAAACCATAATCTCAATAAGAGTGGAACTGCATTAGGCTCATATCTTGAATGTAATTGCCAACAAATGAGCGTGTCATCTAAATCAAATGATATTTTCATTCGGCTGGATCTTGATTGGGTAGTGAAATTTTGCGACTTAGAATAGCAATAGAATAGGTCTTATCCGATAGACTTCACTCTAAGTGTAGCATCGACTGAGATCGCTCTTTCCGATGACAATAGTCTGCGCTATCATTAGAAGAAGTCAAAGTCGGTAGTTAAGAATCATGACTATAGTCTTAAAACCAGAAACCCATCGCGCTATCCTCGAAAAACTCAAAAGCGATCGCTACTCAACTGCTGATGAAGTCGTTCAAGCTGCTTTGCAACTTCTAGAAGAGCGCGATAATGCTCCGCATCGCTGGCGCGATCGCCTTTTAAGCCAACCTCCAACTCCTACTAGTATTGAAGCGTTTAATTCAAGGGTTAAACAGCTTACCGATACCTTTGCAGCTTGTGTCAAACCCGATGTACCTCTACTATCAGATGAGGCCGTTAGCCGTGCAGGAATTTATCTAGAATACCCTGCTGCAACCAGTTGATCCTCAGCATTGGTTATCTTAATCTAATTTTAATTGGCGTTTTAATTCATCTTGATTGAGGGTTAGTCCAAAAGTTTTGACAACTGGTATTCTGAATGTCTTTCCACAACTAGGACAGCATTCAAATGAATTTAGCAAAGATTTTACTCTACCTACTCCATTTTTATACCCATACCACTGTGATTCTGCAACTAATGTATCCCATATGTAATTGCATTCAAAGCATATTGTTTTAGAGTTGTTTCGAGTGACTACAGAGTATCTAAAATCTTCATCACCAAATGTATTTTTGTCAACTTTTTTATCCACAAGATCTAGATCTTCTCCATTACACCAATATAAATAGTACAGATGTTTACCATCGGACTCTTGAGGAGGTGTCCGACGAGGTGGCCAATACAGTAAAATGGCTCGAATATCCAAACCCTCCCTAAGTCGATCGAGCATTAAAGGACTAAAGTATAAGAAATTATGTCGTGTTACTTGATTGCGAAATTGAAGTAGTTCACCCTGTTGATCGAGTTCGTTCAGTCGATCGACTTCATTTTTCTGAAAATAAGTCATAAATAGTTGTTCTGGGTTTATTATTTTGGGCATAATTCTAATTCTTTTCAATCCATTCTATCACTTTTTTAACTAACTCTGGATCTTCAGAATCGAACCATTGGATCTGAGGATTGGATCGAAACCAAGTGCGCTGACGTTTGGCAAATTGGCGGGTATGAACAATGGTTAATTCTTGAGCAGTTTCTAAATCAATTTCTCCGGCTAAATATTGCTTGATTTCCCGATAGCCTAATGTCTCGAGTAAGGGTAAGTCTGAGCCATACTTGTCACAGAGTTTTTGCACTTCTTCAACTAAGCCATGCTCGATCATTTTGGCGGTGCGTTGGGCAATTCGATCGCGCAAATGTTCTCCTTCAAAGCAGTCTAAACCAATTTGCACGATGGGATAGCTGGGTGGGTTTTCTCCTTGTTGAGCGGAAATGGGAATGCCGGTGACATAAAAAACTTCTAGGGCGCGCAGGGTACGCACCTCATCGTTAGGATGGATTTTTTGGGTGGCTTGGGGATCGACTTGTTGCAGCATGGCGTAACATTGAGGTTGGGAAAGTGCTTGAAGTTGCGATCGCAATTCTGGCTGAGGTGCAACCCTAGGAATCTTCATTCCAGCGATAATGGAGCGAATATATAACCCCGTTCCACCAACTAATAGGGGAATTTTACCTTGCTGCTGAAACTGCTCAATGAGGCTTTGTGCTTGCTCTTGATACTCCGCAACTGTAAACACCTCTTGTGGATTGCAGATATTAATTAGATAATGGGGAACCTGCTGAAGTTCGCCAGCAGATGGTTTGGCTGTACCAATATCGAACTCGCGGTAAATTTGGCGCGAGTCCGCCCCCAGAATGACCGTCTGCAAATGCTTCGCTAAGGCGATCGCCAATTTCGATTTTCCCGTAGCCGTCGGCCCGCAAATCGCAATCAGTCCTGGTTTCACTAGGTGCATCCCCCTCATAAAGTTCTTATAAAACTGCCTTAGTGCAGTCTATAACCCTTTTGTGCTAGAATTTTGGAGTATTTTGTCGTTTACTAGCTCACCGGGTCGTTTATCGCCCGTATACCAGGAGATAGCTTCACATGACCAGCACTTACAGCGCCGAACAGATTCAAGTTCTCGAAGGATTGGAACCCGTTCGGAAACGACCCGGAATGTATATCGGTTCCACCGGCCCTAGAGGACTCCATCATCTAGTGTACGAGGTTGTGGACAATGCTATCGATGAGGCTCTAGCCGGATATTGTACCCATATTGAAGTTGACCTCAATGCCGATGGTTCCGTATCGGTTGCCGATGATGGGCGAGGAATTCCCACCGATATCCATCCTCGCACAGGAAAGTCCGCTTTGGAAACTGTGATGACCGTATTGCACGCAGGTGGTAAGTTTGGCGGCGGCGGATATAAGGTGTCTGGAGGGTTACATGGGGTTGGGGTTTCCGTCGTCAATGCTCTTTCCGAATGGGTAGAGGTGACCGTTTATCGGGAAAAAGTTCGTCATACCCAACGCTACGAACGGGGGGTTCCGGTAACAGAATTAGTTCCCACTAAACAGAAAGAAGCGCGTAGCGGCACGTCTGTTCAGTTCCGCCCGGATGAGCAGATTTTTACCACGGGAATTGAATTTGAATACGATACGGTATCCCGTCGGTTGCGGGAGTTGGCGTATCTGAATGCGGGGGTGAAAATTACGTTTTCTGACCATCGCTTACCAGAGCCAAAGGTGGAGAGCTACAAGTATGATGGGGGCATTCAAGAATATGTGGCGTATATTAATCGGGAAAAAAATCCTCTGCACGAAGAAATCATTTATATGAATGCCGAGAAGAATGATGTGCAGGTGGAGGTAGCGCTTCAGTGGTGTACGGATGCGTATTCGGATAATTTGTTGGGATTTGCCAATAATATTCGCACCATTGATGGGGGAACCCATTTGGAAGGGTTGAAGACGGTGCTGACGCGGACGATGAATGCGATCGCTCGCAAACGGAATAAGTTGAAGGATAATAATGCTAATCTGGCGGGGGAAAATATCCGGGAAGGCTTAACGGGTGTGATTTCAGTTAAGGTTCCCGATCCAGAATTTGAAGGACAGACGAAAACCAAGCTGGGAAACACGGAAGTACGCGGAATTGTGGATTCCCTGGTGGGAGAATATTTGAATGAGTTTCTGGAGTTTCGCCCAGCAGTGGGGGATGCAATTCTAGAAAAGGCGATTCAGGCCTTTAATGCAGCAGAAGCGGCGCGTCGAGCCAGGGAATTGGTACGCCGGAAATCGGTGTTGGAAAGCTCGACATTGCCGGGTAAATTGGCAGATTGTAGTACCAGAGATCCGGCAGAATCGGAAATTTTCTTGGTTGAAGGAGATAGTGCGGGCGGTTCGGCAAAACAAGGACGCGATCGCCGTTTTCAAGCGATTTTGCCCTTGCGCGGTAAAATCTTGAATATCGAGAAAACCGACGATGCCAAAATTTACAAGAATAATGAAATCCAATCCTTGATTACCGCACTGGGTTTAGGCATTAAAGGAGAAGAGTTTAATTCCGAACAGTTGCGCTACCATCGAGTCGTGATTATGACCGATGCGGATGTGGACGGGGCCCATATTCGTACCCTGCTGTTAACCTTTTTCTATCGCTATCAACGGGATTTGGTAGACCAAGGCTATATCTATATTGCTTGTCCGCCGTTGTATAAGTTGGAGCGCGGCAAGCGGCATTACTATTGTTATAGCGATCGCGAATTGCAAGAGCAGATTCGCCAATTCCCTGACAACGCCAATTACAATATCCAACGGTTTAAAGGGTTGGGTGAAATGATGCCTCAGCAGTTGTGGGATACGACGATGAACCCGGAAACCCGGATGATGAAACGGGTAGAAATTGAGGATGCAGCCGAGGCAGACCGTATTTTTACCGTGTTAATGGGCGATCGGGTGGCTCCCCGTCGAGAGTTTATCGAAACCTACGGGCCCAAATTAAATCTGGCTGATTTGGATATTTAAACCTCGGTCTTCCTCCGTGCCCTTCGACTCCGCTCAGGGCACGGGAGCATGTCATTTCCTTAGAATTTTGTCGGGGACATCAATCAATTCAATCAAGTTATTGGAGACACAACCTGCCTGAAAAAATGCCTGTCGGATCGAGGCAGGTAGAGCATTAAAGCTCTGAGGCTGTAGTAACTCGATATGAAGAGTTTCGCACTCCCAATTTTCTTCTTCCTCAAATATATAGGGTTGAGATTTATGGAGTAAGATACCTTTCCAAAAATTCCACTTCAGATGACCGAATGAGTGAAGCGCTCCCGTTTCCTGTTCAATGACTGAAAGATCTATTTTCTCCAAATCAATGGAGAAACCACCATGCCAAGAAGTGGTGTAGGTAAAAAGGTAGTCCAGCATAAAGCTGGCTATAGTGGGTGACCACTGACCCGCTTCAAAAAAACGAGGCTTGGGTGATTCAAAATCGAGATAATAGAGATAAACTGGAGGATCTTCAAGGTCAAAATCGGAATACTTAACCGCCCAGCTCATATCTTGTTCAGCTTGACACAGAATTTGATAAGATTCACAATCTCTCATCCTTTTAACTTCAAGAGAGTCCCGGAATGTGAACCCTTTCGGTTCAAGTTGCCAGGAAGCTTGGGCAAATCCTAGCCAATTTTGCAAAGCGATCGGTACTTTTCTCTGAAGTTCGCTCTCAATCTTTTTAATGGTTTCATCCACTCGATCGCGTTGGAAATCAAGGCAGAACATTTCTGAGATTAGGCGATCGATCTTAAACCATTGGGTTACGCAATCATCAAGGTCTGATGGGTAGGGATCGGTTTGTGGCATTTTCTAATTAGAAATATGGAGGAGAAATGAATTCAACTGTTCTTAAAGAAACTTGGTGGCTTGCCGATACAGAGTTTCCAGATTTAGTTTGGGCACGTATCCAAGTATATGAAGATGGAACGGCTGAAATTCTATCTCCGACAGGACATAGATACAAGTATAAAAGTGAAGAGGAAGCAGACTTAGAATTATCCCAGGATGAGTATCAACGTTTGCATTCTCTTGATGAAGAGGATGAGGAAGAATTAGGAATCCCCCTATCCTCAATTCAAATTCCCTCTGGTGAGAGTGACGATGAGATAATACAAAAAATGTATGTTAAGCGATCGCTTCTTTGACCAAGGAATGGGAATTACAGACAACAATAGAATAAGGATTTCAGCTTATCCAAAACTCAGGTTAATTACTACTGATGAGCAAGGTAGACGATGCATTGCGGCCAAACTCCTCTGGAGCATATTGTAAATGAGCTTCGGCTCCCGGCCAAAGATAGGAACCGGGGGTAACCGATCGCGCCAAATAATGAACCTCATAGATCCCAGGGGTGAGGCGATCGCCATAAGCCACCACTCGGTCTTTATACACCTGTTGGTAATCAATTTCCCAGCTATCAGCATCTGCTTGAATGGCTCGGTTGGCCGTCTCAAACTCTGTATTTACCGCCTCAAAACCCGCCGGGAGAGGATCGGTAATCACCACATGATCTACAGGGCGATCGGTAATAATTTCTAAGCCCACGTCAAACACTTGACCAGCTTTTACCTCAAAAGGTCGCTCTAGATCGTAGAGTCCCGTCGTTCGCAACACCTCATCCTCATTCGCTCGGCGCACCTGACGCACTACTCGCAGACCATTTAAGCGTCCCGGTTGCTCGCCGGTTAAGCGATAGCCATAGGACACTAAGTAATGCAGATTTCCATCGCCAGATTTTTCTAACACCAGATCGCTATTTCCCTTGGGCAACTGAGCCATGGGGACGCTCAAATTCCAGGTGGAATTCTGATAGCCTTGAAACTGAGTCTGGCCCAGATTTTCGCCAGCGAAGGTGACTCCAACACCAAAATTGGGGGGCGTGCTTTCGGTTTGCGCGTAAGCGACCAAAGCATCAAGGGCCTGGGCATTATTATAAGTACTGCCCCAAGTGCCATTACGACGCAAAGAGAGAAGACTGGTTAACAAGCGTCCCGTTTCTGCGGGAGAAGCATCTTGAGCAATGAACAGGCGCAAGGCTTCTGCTTGAGCCATGGTTGCAGAAGATAACCATTGATAGCGTTCCGGTAAATTTACCGTTGCACTGCGTCCCGTCTGATAGATGGACTCGCGAATTTGATTAAACAGGCTTTGGCTCTCTGTCCTCCATTCAGGGAAATTGGACAAATAGCGAGCTAATTTAATCTGCGTCACCGGATCGAATTCAGTCCGGACGCTGTAGATATCTGAGAGGAACTCATTTCGCACATCTCCCCACGCAGCTAAGGCGATCAGGGTTTCTAGGCGCAGGGTATTCTTACAGAGAGCAGAGGTACAGAAATCCTCATTTTCGGGGTCGGCTAACCGGTCTCGCAGATAGGATTTGAGTGGGTCAACTTGGATACCGTCCGGGGAAAATCCTGCATTCGAGGCTTGGGCGATCGCCTCGGCCACGTAGGGCGTAAGATAAGGGTTAGACTGGCGAACTCCTGGATAGCTACTAAATCCGCCATCTTCTCGTTGCAGACTGGCGAGTTGATTGAGAGCTTCACTGGTTTTTTGGGGGAGGTTAAAGGCATTCGCCGCTTGCCCATATTGACGGCTTAAGCGTTGCAAACTGGCTGCAATAAGCAATTGACTCGCCATAGGTTCAGCAAACGGGAGGGGGTTGTCGGCAAACACCTGTTGAGCCGGGGCGAGAATTTGGGGGATTAAGGTACTGGCGAGGTTAATGTCTAATCCTCCTGTATCTATTGCCGTATCGGGAGCTACATTCACCGGTAGCGTGACCGTATTGGTGCTGGTTCCCGACTCAACCACACGCTCAGTGATTTGTAGGGGTTTAACCTCTAAGGGGACTTCAAAGGCATCCACAGGTTCACCATTAAAATTAGTTGCAAAAGTCACTGTCCCTGCTTCCTTGACCGCCAGAGGGAACCGTTCGCCGAGGGTTCCCTCGTTCACTCTCACTTGGCGGGAGTCCATACTGTTGTTGGTAGATTCAAAGGTTAACCCTCCCGTTACAGAGCCAATAATGTCTATTTTACCGGTCTTTTCCGTGGTATTGGTGATGGAAAGACCGGCATTGATCCGATCGCCAGGTCGGACAAATTGGGGCAAAATGGGATTAGTGAGGATCGGCTGACTGGTGATAAAGGTGGTTTCTCCATTGCCGAAGCGCAGATTACCATCTTTGGCAACCACCATCACCCGCCAGGTAGTTAGGTCATCGGGTAAAGTAAACGTGACGCTGGCTTGTCCTTGGTTATTGGTGAGGACAGAACTGTTGTAATAGGCTAGGGGTTGGAAGTCTCGACGGGTGCGGGTGTCGGCTCCTCCGGCAGAAAATCCACCGCCATACCCCCAACCTTTAGCTAAGGGAGAGGCTTGGGGTTGCAAGACGACATCGGGACGGTTATCGCTAAACCGGGTGGAAATGGGTTGCTCGGCGTATACGGTGTCGAGGAGGTTGGGGGCGCGATAGCCACTCAGTTGTAAGATGGCTTCGTTGACGACCATGACGGTGAGTTCTCCCGCTACTGGCGAACCTGTATTATCCCTGAGTTGCAGTTGTAGGGTTTGGGATTGTCCCGGTTGCAGTTGGGCATTGGATGGGCTAACGTCAACGGTAAGAAGGCGATCGCTCAAATCAATCTGAAAAGGCGCAAACCCGATTTTGACCAAGTTATCTAGGTTCTCGGTTGCTGCTGCCTCCAACGACTCTCCTTGACGCACCAAAACTGCCTCAAATGCGGCATTGGGTAACATCTCTGGCGTGACTTCAAACTGCACTTGAGGGGCCCCGCCTTGAACCGGTTGCAGGGCTTGGAACAGGGGTTTATCGCGGACAATGGCAAAGTAGAGTTGCCCTTGTTCGTAGGGAGATTGAATGAGTGCGGTTGCCGTATCTCCAGGCTTGTACGTCTCTTTGTCGAGTTTAATTTCTAGTTTATCTTCATCAGCTCGACCCCAACGTACGCCACTGCCTCCCGTCGCCCAAATTTGCAAGTCTGTGGCAGTGGCACTCTTTTGACTTCCCGCAAAGTTAGCGCGGATGCGATAGGAACCGGAGTCCGGGGGCGTGAGTTCAGCCGTGGTGGGGGTTTGATCGGATCTGACAGTGGTTTCGCCAACGGTTTCATACTCGACTTGGGTGCGATCGCTCCGTCCCCCTTCGACTACACGGGTTACGCTAGAATAGGTCATTTTCTGTAACTCTAGTCTCACCCGCTCTCCTGCTTTGGCATTGCCTTGAGCATCCGTAACTACCACTTCCACAGGAAATGCTTGCCCCGCATCCGCTACAAAGTTACTCTTTAAACCAATGACATTGGCACTGGGTAATACGGTCAGGGTTTGCGAATCACTCACCGACAAGTTCGACACATCAGAGACCGATACATCCACTTGATAGGTCATCGGATAAGGCAGATCCCGATCTAGGGTAAACCGCTGTATTCCTGCGCCCCCATCATCTAGGGTTTTCCGAGTTTGCAACACTTCTGTTTCTACGACTGGCGCTTCTTCCGGCCAAAACCACTGGGGGCCAAAACTATACCCTTGCCACTGCTGGGGCGTAAACTGGGTTTGCCCACGAGTGACATAATATTCGGCATTGCCCCCAATGACGGGAGCGCCAAATAAATAAGTACTGCTCGTTGTAGCCGAGATAGAATCACCGGGTTGTGCTACTTCTTGATTTAAGGAAACTTCGACCTTAAAGTTCGGTGGCTTAAATTCAGCCACCTGAAAGTTACCGGTTAAGGTGATTCCGCGACTCCCTTGAGCGTCAATGAGATATTCGCCGACTTCCTGAGTTTGTTCTAAGGGAAACTCAACAGAAAACGTACCAAATTGATTAGTTTGATAGGTTCCCAAGTCCGTTTCATTGCCTTTGGGGTCTTGAATTTTTACCCGATAATTGGCTCGCGCGTCAGTTTTTAGGTCTCCTTGTTCGAGATAGTAGGCTACTCCGGTAAAAGCAGCTTTTTCTCCTGGTTGATAGAGCTGGCGATCGGAAAAAATTGTCCCCCTCGAAACGGGTTTTGTGTCTTCCCAATCGGTATAAATCCCATATCCATAAGCCCCACTATAGGATTCAGTGCGCGTAAACGCCCAATCTTCACCTTCTTTGGCAATTACGAGCAATTCCGGCGCTTCGGAAAAACGGCTGCCTCCCATACAAGTTCGCAAGTCTTGGGCGGTTAATTGTAGTAATCCTAAATCGTCCGTTTTTCCCTTGGCGCAAGCTTGGGGTGTTGGTCTCGATTTTGCTCCTAATTTCGATGGATAAATCTCCACCGTAGCGCCAGGAACAGCTTGCCCATTATCCAGGTGATTCACGAGCACTAAACCCGACTCTGGAAACCATTGGGCAAAGACACCCAAGTTCGTCAGTGCGACTAAGCCGTAATATTTGGGCGTATTCCATCGCGGTTCCCCATTGTCTTCATAGGGATTAGTTCTCGCTTTGACTCCATAGGCTAAGAGTCCAGATTCACCGCCTAATTCGGATTTTAAGTTGACTGAATTAATAATCGTTTGATTTTGTTTGCCAGAAACTTTATAGGATTGCCATTGACGATCTGAAGGTAAAATATCGTTGCCATTTCCCTGGGGATAGGCGGAATCCACATAGACTAAATCTGTCGGTTCCAGGCGACGAAATGCGGCTTGATATTCCCCATCGGGAAGGTTAACGGTGGAAATATCCAGTTGTAGATTTTCAGTGTTAGGTAAAATATTTAATCCTGTTTGTACCCAGAGATCTGCGGCTACATTACCGGTCTCATATTGCAAGCTGACGGGATTATCGAGTTTCTGTCCGAATTTATCCTCTAAGTCCGCACCAATGGTGATCGTATAATTCGTGTCGGGTTCTAAAGCCCAAGGATTAAGCTGGATCAAATTGGGTTCATAGGTGAATTGAACCAAGGCTGGTGCGTTCGGTGGGGGCGGAGGATTAATGCTAATATTATTAACAGCAGATTCGGCCACCAAGGGATTATTAAATCTCAGTTGGGGACTCCCTTTAACAAAGCGTCCATAGGTTCCACCTGGTCCTGGTTTTCCGGTTGCTTCGAGTTCGTCGAAGTTGAGGGAATTGTAGGTTTTAAATTGACTGGAAAAGGGGATTTCGCTAGCTAAGTTACCGTTCGCGGGTTGCAGTCCGGCGGAAATTTCTAGGCTGTAGGGGGTATTTTTTTCGAGTTGTTTTTCGGGCGTAATCGTGTAATCGTACTGTTGTTGGGAGGGATCGAAGGCGGTTTGCGGATTATTGCGATCGCTGTTTTCATCCAGGGCAATGTTTAGGGGAATGTCGCGATCGCTCCCCGCAGACACTAACCGGGTATGTTCGGCTAAGGAATTGAGGTCTAAAGCTACATTAGAGGTGAATTTCAGTTGGGGCTGAATATCCACTGTTTCCGGTTCCCCATTGCGATCGATTGTCGTTCCGGGAAGGTTGGAGAGCTGAATGGGAGGAGTGTTAAATGTCCAGGCAAAATCTCGGTCTAATTCATGGTTGTTGAGGTCTTTTAAGCCTTGTTTGAGCGTTACTTGCACCCGGGTGGCTAAGGGGAGGGCGCGATCGGCTTGAAACCCAACCATTCGAGGGGTTAAAAAGCGAAAAGTTCCCGGTATTCTCGGCGTAATTTCAAATTTATTCAGCAGGTTTTGTTGTTGGGGAGAGTCGAGACTTTCCAGGGGAATAAGGGGATCGGTGAAAATAACATTAATTTGATTGAGGGGTTTAGCTTCTTCGGTGGGGTTGATGCTCTCGATCCAAGCTGGGGGAGTCGCGAAGGGAAGGGGCGAAACGCTTGGAAGGGGTTGAGTTCCGGATCTCACTCCAGCCAATCTACATCCCGTTAGTGTCAGCATAAACAGCAAGATGAATACTAACACCCTATGTTTACGGTAATACTGGCCAACGGCACGATGCAATTGGCGCAGGTGTCTCATTCCGAGCATGGAGCAATGACGGGACATGTTCTCTTCCTTCACTGAATCTAATCTTGTCTTACCTGATGAGGGCAGAGTTTGGGAAGAGCTTGTAGATATACTTTACAATCTGTGACTTCATGTTAGGGGAGGAGGCAATAGGATAAACTCGCTTTTAAACGCTCCAAAAAATGCTGTAGGAAGATTTTATTGGCATTCCAAGCGATGCAGAATCTCTACAAAAGAGTTGATGATTGGCTTTTCATTGTCTGGATGGAGAATCGGAACATGGATAAATAGAGCGCGAGTGGGGAGATTAAGAGTGTTAATCTCCTGTAGGACTCCATAGTATAGATCTTCACAGACAAATCGCCCCGCATAATCGCTAATGTAAACCCAATCCAGACCCCTAATCAGCAGTTCAAGGTCGATCGCTGGTCGTAAAATTTTATCCTTTTGTGTTGCCTTCGATTCAATACTGAGGCGATCGCGTTTTTCTGCCATTCCACAACACAGCACCCAAGCGGGCTGAGTGCTGTGCAAATGAAATAGGGTTTGGGCGATCGCCGATGGGGAGTCCACAGGCAGCTTTCTGAGTAACGATAACCGTTCTGGATAGGGATAAGATTGACCTATCTGTTCGAGGAGATCGTCCGAGGAATTACTATTCTGGTGAGGTTTCCAGGTTGTAAATGAGGTTAACAGAAAGGGTATAATCATCGAATCGGCTATTCACTACAGGGAATTGACCAGATAATCACTTAAAGTTTTCAATAATTTTTGGTGTCTTTCCGATGATATTTTGCCAATAGAACCGATAATTTGCTGACGAGGGATGACCGCCAGAAATCCCAAACGAATTAAAGAATTACTTCGTAAGCCGCTGGTGGCAAAATCAAGATCGTTAGAGTCAATGATAGTATCGAAACCCGTTACGTGTTGATTGAGTTGGGTACTCACTCCACAGACTAAGAAATCTTTATAAGGTGGCATCTCCCGTTTATAAACATCTGTTGTCTCCCTAGCTTATCAGGAAACGGGTTCAAAATCAATGATTCAGGATTCACGAGCTTTCGATGCTCCCACGATCTGAAATAGGGAATTGATGGAATAAATGACTAGGGCTGCCCAAATGAATCCAAAGGAGATGACATGGGTGCGAGTGAAGGGTTCATGGTAGACAAAAACCGCTAAAATGAGTTGACAAGTTGGACCGATATATTGCAGAAAGCCTAGGGTTGAGAGGTGCAATTTTTGGGCAGCTAAATTAAACCAAATTAAGGGGAAAGAGGTAACTATTCCACAACCAATAAATAGGAGAGTAACCGGTAAGGAAAGACCAAAGTTACCGGAGCCACTTTTTGCCCAATGCAGAACTAGAGCAAGGGCAATAGGGGTCATCAGTAGGGTTTCAATGGTTAATCCCGGTATGGCTTTGAGGGCTGCAACTTTACGGATAAGTCCGTATAATCCGAACGTGATGGTTAACCCGATCGCAATCAAGGGCACTTGTCCAAGTTCCCAGATCAGATTCCCGACTCCAACAATAGCCAGGATGACGGCAATCAGTTTCCAAATATTGAGCCGCTCTCCCAGAAAGACACAGCCGAGAAAAATACTAAAGAGGGGATTAATAAAATACCCTAAACTCGCTTCCAAAACGCGATCGGTATTCACCCCATAGATATAAATCCCCCAGTTCAGGGAGATCAGGGCAGCCGTACCGACTAAGATGGCCAAAGTTTTTGGCGATCGCCATAAGCGCTTTATTTCGATCAATCGCTTCTGTATTGTCAACACCCCCAATAGCAGGAGTGCTGACCAAATCATCCGATGACAGAGGATTTCAACCGCAGGTACAGATCCAAACAATTTCCAGTATAGGGGAAATAGACCCCACGCTCCATAGGCCAAAACGGCATAGAGAATTCCGAGATTAAACTTGATTGACATGCCCAGGAGGTAATGGGTAAATGGGTAATGGAGAATGGGTATGGCAATGCTGAACCCAAGTCACCTAACCAGAATATTCTAGACGCGCTACGATGCTAAGGCTAGCGATCGGTCAACTAATTGTTGAATGAATAACTTATTCTCCTGTCCACCCTGCTAAAGTTTTTTATGTGAAATCTGTGAATCAATCCATTGGGGCACAACGGACTTGGGTATGGCGAGGATGGCGTATTCGCTACACTTATATTCGCAGTTTATCGCGCTTGGAGGCAATTCCCATTGTGTTGTTACATGGGTTTGGTTCTAGTTTTGCCCAATGGCGCTATAACCTCAAGCCCCTAAGTGAATCGCATTCGGTTTATGCTTTAGATTTATTGGGGTTTGGTGCGTCTCAAAAGGCTCCAGAGCGCTATGGATCGCCGTTATGGATGGCTCAAGTGTATGAATTTTGGCGCAAGTGGATTAAGCGCCCGGTAATTTTAGCAGGGCATTCTTTGGGGGGTTCGGTGGCACTGGCGATCGCCGATACTTATCCAGAAATGGTACAAGGATTAGTGTTGTTTACCGTTCCCCCTTCCCGCGAAGAGTTATATCAATCTAAAGTACAAGCGAGTCTGGCTTCCCTAGAAGGAATCCTAACGCCCCGGTTTCTGCTGACTCCCCTATTTCATCTCCTGTTTTATCCCCCTTTATTAGTGCCCTTTGTGCGTCAAGGGTTGCGATCGGTTTATGTGAATAAGGATCTGGTGGATGAACAGCTAGTGGAAAGTTTTGCAACACCGCCCCAAGATCCCGGATCGGTGGATGTTCTCTCTCGCTTGTTCTTATCGAAAAATAATCGGGAGTATACCCCCCATGTGGGGCGAGTGTTTCCCCAGCTTAAAATGCCAGTCTTGCTCGTTTGGGGAAAGCAAGACCCCATTTTTTCGATTCGACAAGCTCGCGAGCTTGTCGTGCAAAATTCCCAGGCTCAGTTGGTAGAGATTGAACAAGCAGGACATTGTGTTTATGATGAACAACCGCAACAGGTGAATCAAGCCTTGTTAGAGTGGATTGAGGAAATTACAGGGTAGGGGATTTTTAGCATGTCAAAACCAGCGATCATTGCCCATCGGGGAGCGAGCGGATATCGCCCAGAGCATACACTAGCGGCTTATGAGTTGGCGATCGCCCAAGGTGCAGAGGCTATAGAATTAGATATTGTCCCCACTAAAGACGGTGAGTTAGTGGTGCGCCATGATTCCGAGTTAAGCCAAACCACCGATATCATTACCCATCGAGAATTATCCCATTATCGAACGACTAAAACTATCTATGGACAAACCCTAGAGGGCTGGTTTACCGAAGATTTAACGCGGGCAGAAATCAAAACCTTACAAGCAAAAGAACCCTTCAGTTTTCGCTCCTCTGATTATGATTTCCAGTTTCCCATTTTAACCCTATCTGAAGTTTTGGACTGGCATCAAGTCACCCAACAGAAAGTACAACGCCCGATCGATCTCTATATAGAAATCAAGCATTCCCATTATTTTCGCAGCCTAGGCTTATCCATTGAAGAGCCATTAATCGAATTGCTTCAAGCACAAGGTTATCAGTTTTCCACTGACCCCATTTTAATTCTGTCCTTTGAAATTGAAAACTTGCAATATTTGCGCTCTTTAACCAACTTGCGGCTGATTCAACTGATGGCACAAGCTGAGGATCGACCCTACGATCGTATGGTGCAAGGCGATCCAGTTACCTATCAGGACTTACTGAGTTTACCCCAATTGACCCAAATCACCCAATATGCCAATGGTCTAGGATTACAGAAACAACTATTGTGGTCAAACGGTAGACAAACTTTAGTCGATCGATGCCACAATCTGAATTTAACGGTTAATGTCTGGACATTTCGCCAGGAACCCCAGTTTGTTTTACCCGATTTTTCCGGAGATTGGCAACAAGAACTGCAAGCATTTATAAACTTGGGGATTGATGGTTTAGTTACCGACTTTCCAGATATCGATCTCTGATTAAAGCATCCTCAAGTGTCAGCCGCCCATGAAAACCGACACCCTGTTCTATCCCTCTTCTGTCACTCTCCGGTTTCTTCTATTATTAATAATTTCCAGAGCTAAGGTATACTCAGTGATACAGGGTGTGGCGATCTCATTTTTGCCCATATGCATACTCTTGGGAATTGATATGCAGAAAAAATGGCG
>NZ_JAGHZH010000139.1:0-5541 GCF_017746885.1 Roseofilum sp. SBFL
AGACGGAAAGTAACGCCTCCCGAGAGAATCCCCTCTGTTTGGAATGGGAAACAGTTCCAAGCAAGGGAACTCGTAGAAAGAGGAAGTCTCCTTAGTGATGAGGGGAATCCCCACGCCTTTAGGCTGGGGAGGATGTCAATCAAGTAAGTCTGAGGCTGGAGCGACTATTATTCACTAAACGTGTTACTTACATTAGGTTCAAATTCAACTTTATGACCGACGCTAAAGTCTCTCATATTCGTAATTTCTGTATTATTGCCCATATCGATCATGGGAAGTCTACCTTGGCCGATCGCCTCCTCCAGTTTACGGGAACAGTTGCCGATCGCGATATGAAGGAGCAGTTCCTCGATAGCATGGATCTCGAACGGGAGCGGGGGATTACGATTAAGCTCCAAGCTGCACGGATGAATTATCAAGCGGATAATGGGGAAGTTTATGTCCTTAATTTAATTGATACTCCAGGACATGTTGATTTCTCGTATGAAGTTTCGCGCTCGCTGATTGCTTGTGAGGGGGCGCTGTTGGTAGTAGATGCCTCCCAGGGGGTAGAAGCACAAACCTTGGCAAATGTTTATTTGGCCCTAGAACACGATCTGGAAATTATCCCCGTTCTGAATAAAATTGACTTGCCCGGGGCGGACCCGGATCGGGTGAAGGCAGAAATTGAAGAGGTGATTGGATTAGATTGTAGTGATGCCATTTTAGCTTCGGCAAAGGAAGGAATTGGCGTTCCAGAAATTCTAGAAGCCATTGTTCAGGGAGTTCCTGCTCCTCAAGAAACCCTAAAAGAACCTCTAAGAGCCTTGATTTTCGACAGTTATTATGATAGCTATCGGGGCGTAATCGTCTATTTTCGGGTGGTGGATGGTAAGGTTCGTAAAGGCGATCGCATCCGCTTGATGGCAACCGGTAAAGAATACGATATTGACGAGTTAGGCATTCTCTCTCCAACTCAAGTGCAAGTGGAAGAACTACATGCTGGAGAAGTGGGCTATTTAGCCGCATCCATTAAAGCGGTGGAAGATGCGCGGGTGGGCGATACCATTACCCTGAAAGCAGAACCAGCAGAAAATCCCTTACCGGGATATAAAGAAGCCAACCCCATGGTATTCTGCGGCATGTTTCCCACCGATGCCAACCAGTTCCCCGAATTACGGGAAGCTCTAGAGAGGCTCAAACTCAATGATGCTGCCCTTTCCTATGAGCCAGAAACCTCTAGCGCCATGGGCTTCGGTTTTCGCTGTGGGTTCTTGGGATTGTTACATATGGAAATTGTCCAAGAACGGTTAGAGCGGGAATATAATCTGGATTTGATTATTACAGCTCCTTCCGTGGTTTATCGGGTGGTTCTTAACTCGGAAGAAACCGTCGCCATTGATAATCCGAGTACCTTACCGGCTGCCAACGAACGACAAAGCATTGAAGAACCCTATGTAAAAGTCGATATTATTACCCCAGAAGCCTATGTGGGCACATTGATGGAATTGTGCCAAACTCGGCGGGGAATCTTCAAGGATATGAAGTATTTAACCCAAAGTCGCACTACCTTGATTTACGAGTTGCCCTTAGCGGAAGTGGTAACCGACTTCTTCGATCAGATGAAGACGCGATCGCGCGGTTATGCCAGTATGGAGTATCAGTTTATTGGCTATCGCTCCGATGATTTGGTGCGCTTAGATATCATGATCAACAACGATCCCGTCGATGCCCTAGCGATGATTGTCCATCGCGATAAAGCCTATTATGTGGGACGGGGATTAACGGAAAAATTGAAAGAATTGATCCCGCGTCATCAGTTCAAAGTTCCCATTCAAGCCGCTATTGGTTCGCGAATTATTGCCAGCGAACATATTCCTGCCTTGCGTAAGGATGTATTGGCTAAATGTTACGGCGGTGATATTTCCCGGAAGAAAAAGCTGTTGCAAAAACAAGCCAAGGGTAAAAAGCGAATGAAGTCCATTGGTACAGTCGATGTGCCTCAGTCGGCATTTATGGCGGTTTTGAAGTTGGATAATGGGTAATTGGTGAGATAGCCGAGAAGGAGTGAGTTAGGACCGTTAGGTTATGGTTTGAGACAATAGGTAATGTCCTAACTCCCCCTTTCTCGGCTCTATACTACATCAACAGACATTAATGATGGAGGATTCATTACCCCTGAAGCCACCGGGCAGCATCCTTGGCATGATAGGTGAGAATGAGATCGGCACCAGCACGTTTAAAGCTGGTTAGGGTTTCGAGTACCACTCGCCGTTCATCAATCCAGTCATTGAGAGCAGCGGCTTTAACCATAGAATATTCACCAGAAACATTGTAGGCGGCGACGGGGAGATTGGAGGCTTGTTTCACTTGCCAGATCACATCCATGTAGGCTAAAGCCGGTTTAACCATGAGCATATCCGCCCCTTCCACCACATCCAGATCGATTTCCTTAATTGCTTCGCGACTATTAGCCGGGTCCATCTGATAGGTGCGGCGATCGCCAAATTGGGGGGCTGACTCAGCCGCATCTCGGAATGGCCCGTAATAGGCCGAAGCGTACTTAGCAGCATAGGACAAAATCGGAATCTCTTCAAACCCCTCTTCATCTAACGCTGCGCGAATCGCTTGTACAAACCCGTCCATCATCCCAGATGGGGCAATCACATCCGCTCCAGCTTTGGCTTGGGAAACGGCAGTTTTCTTCAATAACTCTAACGTGGGATCGTTCAACACCCGTCCCGTCAGATCTCCCACTTCCAAATAGCCACAATGACCATGGCTGGTATACTCGCATAAACAAGTATCTGCAATCACCACTAGCTCAGGCACGGCTTCTTTGACTGCCGTAGCTGCTTGCTGGATCATCCCACAATGATGCCAAGCACCCGTTGCTTCCATATCTTTGGTTTCGGGAATACCAAATAGGATAATCGCCGGAATGCCCAAATCATAAACTTCCTTCGCTTCGTCTACAATTTTGTCTACTGATAGCTGATATACGCCAGGCATCGATCGCACTTCCTTAGCGACTCCTTCACCCGGGATCGCAAACAACGGATAAATCAAATCATTGGTGGTTAAGACATTCTCTTGTACCATGCGGCGCAAGGTAGCAGAGTTACGGAGGCGACGAGGGCGATGAATGGGAAACATAATTGGGAGTTTACAAACAGTAATCTAAACAAATCGAGCGTATTTCAGCATTGTATAGCGATCGCCGATCCCCCTTTACATTTGAGTCCTTTTTCTCAATGTTTTGTAACGTTAGCCCGCCCTAACCTCAAGCAAAATAAGATATAGCGCTTTGTGCTAGGCAAAAGGCAAAAGGCAAAAATCTTTTTCTACAAGGGTTTGAGCATTTATAAATGTCCACTATAGCAGCCCAAAGCCCCATTCCCCATTCCCCATTCCCTCTATGAAACCTTGGAATTTTACCCCTCCTCCTGCCTCTGAATTAGGCGATCGCGAAGTCCCCCTACACGGAACCCACCTTCAAGGAAAACGTATTGCTCTGCTCATTACCGGCAGTATTGCCGCCCTCAAAGCCCCCTTATTAGCGCGGGAACTCAGGCGCGAAGGAGCAGAGGTTACCGCCTTTACCTCCACTGAAGCCCTGCGCTATACCACCCTCGACAGTCTAGAATGGAGTACCACCCATCCGGTGATTACGAAACTGACGGCTGCTGCGGAACATCTTAGCGATGAATACCCTTTTGATGCCTATGTCGTCGCTCCCGCCACTTACAATACGATTAATAAAATGCGCTATGGCATCGCCGATGGAGCGATCGCCTCTACCCTCGCTTCCGCCTTAGGAAAACTAGAACAGGGGCAAACCAAAATTCTGATTGTGCCCACTATGCACGGCAGTTTACACAATCGAATTTTAAGCGAATCCCTACAGCAATTACAGCACTGGGGTGTAGAGATTATGCCTCCTAAAGAAGCCTACGGCAAACACAATTTACCCGATCTGCGATCGATTGTAACCACAGTTTCGCGCTTAGTCAGTTCTTCTCCCTTAAAAGGTATTCCCATTTTAGTCACCGGCGGTCCTACTCCCGTTCCCATTGATAATATTCGCCGAATCACCAATCGCTTTCGCGGCACTTTAAGCCTTAAAATCACCGAAGAACTATATTTACGAGGGGCAGAAGTCCAGTTAATTCTAGGAACGGGTGGCGATACCCCACCTCCCTATTTCCCCTGTGAAATCGCTCAAACCTACGAACATTATGCCCAATTAGTTTTAGAGCACTTACAGCAATATCCCTATGTTTTTGGCATCTTTTCCGCCGCTGTTGCAGACTATCAACCCGAGCGCATTCTACCTGGTAAAACCCCCAGTGGCGGAGCTTTACACTCTCTGAAATTAGTCCCCACGGGCAAGGTTATTGAACGGGTAAGGACAGAATTCCCAGATCTATATATGGTAACCTTCAAGTATCAGGAAGACGTTACCCATAAAGAATTAATTGATATTGCCCAACAAAAACTAGCACAAGGATACAATGCAGTGGTGGCTAATCGCGGAGAAGAAAGGGGAGCGCAAGGCGAACAAATTGCCTATTGGGTGTCGAAAAATCAAACAGCCGAGAAGATGATGGGCAAAGAAGGAATTGCCAAAGCGATCGCCAATCATCTAGAAGCCTGTTTCTCAACTACACCCCAAGTCTAAAAATCCTAAGTACAGGAGGTCACCATTCGCATTACTGATAATGGCATGGGGATGCCAGAAGAAGTGAGAGAACGCATCTTCGAGCAAGGATTTACAACGAAAGCAGTGGGTAAAGGGACAGGTTTGGGAATGGCGATCGCTAAATCAATCATCACCCAAAAACATGGCGGTAAGATTACCTGTACTTCTCAATTGAGTAAAGGTACTGGGTTGGAGATTTCCATACCCATCGGCAACTAGCTCGTCGATTCTAGATTGCATATCATAGCTAAAAGATAAGATGGCGATCGCAGCTCAGTTGCGATCGCGATCGGGTATTGGAAGCCAATAAAATATCTACCATTACCATAAGAGAACATCAAAAAAGCTCCAACCTCATGACTCCAAAACTTCCTGGCTATCAAATTGGCTCAAAAATCTATGAAGGAGAGCGAACCCTAGTCTATCAAGGAACACGCCTGTCTGACTCCTTAAAAGTCGCGATCAAATTGTTACGCAACTCCTACCCGAGTTTTAGCGAACTAGTACAGTTCCGCAACCAGTATACCATTACTAAAAACCTAAACTCAACTGGCATTGTCGTCCCCTTAAGCTTAGAGCGCTACGGTAATGGTTACGCCTTGGTTATGGAAGATTTAGGGGCGATCGCTCTCGACAAAGCACTAGCAAAAGAGCAGTCCTTAGACCTAGGACACTACTTAGATATCGCCATCCAACTCGCGGAAATCCTACAAGAACTAGATCGCCAACAAGTGATCCACAAAGATATTAAACCAGCTAACATCCTGATTCAACCCGAAACGCAACAGGTGAAATTAATTGACTTCAGCATAGCCTCCCTGCTACCTCGTGAAGCCCAAGAAATCAAAAACTTCAACGTC
>NZ_JAGHZH010000140.1:0-25279 GCF_017746885.1 Roseofilum sp. SBFL
GTCAATCATCTGTAGCAAACATCTTAAGGATTTGATATTAGTGGTGGGCGGGGATGACATAGTTATTTTAATTAAGATTGGGACAATCATGATGGGTCTACAACTCGAACGACTGTAGGAGTAAACGCCATTTGCTCTTACCGTTGTGTCCCATCCTTAATTAAAATAACTATGTCATCCCCGCCCACCACTAATATCAAATCCTTAAGATGTTTGCTACAGATGATTGACAAGGAGTTGGAACCGAGATGATCGATTATGCTGAGAAGCGGATCTTCCAGAGTACGCCTAATGTTTTTATCTGTGTTTCTTCCTTTAATCCGGGCGCACGTAAGCTTTATGAACGACTAGGATACAGCGTTATTGGTGAGTTACACGACTATATCATCTCAGGAGCTTGAGATATTACTTCGTAAAACGATCGCTCCTTTGAGGGCATTTTCTGCTTCAATTGACGAAGTTCGGATTAAGCGCCTTACGATAAAAAACCAGCTAGAACCTAGCTGGCGTTAATCGATATCATCAATATCAATTGTCGTTTCCGAAAATCCTGACTGCGCGTTCCCACAACACGAGGAGGATCGGTCTCTTTTGTCTCTCTTTACCAATCGTAACAGAGAATGCGAATCTTTTTAATAAAAGTTCATACTTAACGGTTTCCCTTTCGATAATTATTTATAATCAAAGATCCCGATTACATCAGTTTCTTCTGTTATCGATCGCAAAACACACGTACCACACATACCACAACCTATTCCAGCGCTGCTTCCTGAGGACATCCCCAAAGAATACGCTCGTGCTTATAGACAACCATTCCAGGTTGAGCGCCTTTTGGTTTATACACCGATTTCGGTTCGGTGTAAACCACTGGAACCTGCTTACTTTGCCGTCCTTGGCTATAATGGGCGGCTAGATTAGCCACAAACTGGAGGTCTTCGGTATCAGGAACCTCTCCCGGAGCGACTCTCATCAACACATGACTTCCAGGAATCTCCTGGGTATGGAACCATAGATCGTATGCTCCAGCTAGTCTAAAGGTTAAGCGATCGTTTTGGCGATTATTCCGACCGACGAGAACTTCAAAGCCGCTAGGGGTTTGGTAACGATGGGGTTGGGAGCGGTTGGAGTTGCGTTGATAGTCGGATGCTGGAGAGTCTAAATACTTCTGTTCAATTAATTCTTCGCGCACTTCCTCTAGAGTCGATAAATCCTCAGCCGTGCCATACTCCGAAAGTTGCAGTAAGGTTGTTTCTACTTGTTCGAGATAGCGTTGTTCGGTTTCAACTGCTTCTAAAAGGGGTTGAACGGCAAGTTGAGAGCGCTTAAGTTTTTGGTGTTTTTTGTAGAGCGCTTGGGCATTTTGTACGCCATTCTTTTCGAGATTGAGGTTGATTTTAACCGGTTTTCCAGTTTCAAAATCGGCTAATTCGATCGCCTGCATCCCCGGTTGCCACTGATGCAAATGAGCCATCAATAAGTCGGCTAAATAGCGATAGCGATCGGCATCTTGGGACTGGTTTAACCGTTCTCGGAACAGGAGTGCCTTTTGATGGAGCTTGCCTAAATGCGATCGCACCTTTTGCTGCAATTGATGATGTAATTGACTGAATTTTTGGCGATTAAGATGCTCGTTATAATACCCACTAATTAAATTTTGTACGGATTCAACTGCTTCAACTCGATCCCAAGGCATAACCGTATAGCCCTTTTTCGTCCATCCTGGTGTAAACATTCCCTGCTGCAAACTGTGTAACCAATATTGCCAGCGTTCATACACCAAAGACCAATCGGCATCACTTAAACTATCTGTGGGTTGATGGAGAGCGATCGCCGTCCCTGATAGCCAAGACTCAATCAACCGGGGACTTAATCCCCGATAACTTTGCAGTAATTGCCGCTTGAGGGGCCCCGGAATCAATCCGACTCTCCCCCGAAAATCACTGAATGATTCCTCTAGACTAGGTATCCGATTTTTTAGAGCTGGAGGATTAATATACGGCTGTCCGGTCAAAATCGGGCGTACACTCGACTGTTGTTCGCTCACCTGATGGGCAGCCGTAACAATCGTATTCTCTTGATTGACCAAAATCACATTACTATACTTACCCATCACCTCCACAATTAAGTGCCAGCGAATTGGATCGCCCGGTCTTTGGGCAAACTGCAAATCGATCGCCCGCTCCCAAGGGGCAATTTCGGCAATGGAAACCAGAGCTAACCCATTAAGCTGATGGCGCAACTGATCGCTAAATGTAAACGTATCCGGTGCTTTTGGGGGAGGGCTGCTCATGGCGATATGGGCTGCCTGTGGATGCCAACACAGCGTTAACCATCCCCGCCCCTGAAGCGTCCGCAGGGCAAGGGATAACCTGAAGCGATCGCGTTGAAAAACCTGCTCTAAGCGAGCCGGTAAAGAGCGATCGCGCAAATCGGCACAAATAGCCATCAAAGTCGTAAAATCAACCGGTTGCACAATGAATTACATCTAACGAGCAAAGATTTCTAGTATAGCCCGTTCCCCGAACCTATATTTCTTGAGCCAAAATTAAAACTTGTTCATAGAGATGATCTGCAATCCTTTGGCTCCACTTCTTGGCGTAACCTCTGTAAATCTTGTGAATCATCAAATACAGAAATTCCCTATTTATACATTCGATCCTCTTGACTCTTTGTTAAGAGAGTTTCTTATAGTATGGGCATGTTGCATAATCTCGGTTAATCTAAAATAGAGTAGAGCGGCTCTCTCTTAGGCATGTTGCATAATGTCCCCTAATTTATCTGGTCGTAAACTTAAATTCAAACGCCGTCCCCACTTGGCGATCGCTGTGCTTCCTGATATCGATTCAGCGTTTGCTGCCTATCGATTACTCTATAGCGAAGGTATATCCCCCGAATACTTAGCCATTGTGGGGCGAGAATTTAATCCTCCCGAATGGGTAGGATTGTATAAACCCATGAAGATCATCTTTGCCAAGGCCTATCGATTGGCCTTATTATCCGCCTTGGCTGGGAGCGCGATCGCGGCTATCCTCCTCTGGCTCTTAAAGCTGGAGATTTCCAATTTGGCTCACCTCCATATCGCTCTAGTCATTTTATCCGCCGGACTTATGAGTGGTCTCTCTGGTAGTCTTGTGGGCGCACTGATTGGCTTTTTTGGTGAAGGAAATACTTCTAGTATCTATCGCCATCACCTGCAACAGGGGCGATATCTGCTGATGATTGAAGGACCAGAACACATGGTAAGGCGCTCCAAAGAAGTGCTAAGTCAATATTCGACTTCGCCCTCTTGAGCTATGGAAAAGGGTAGATCGGCTATTCTAGTATTTTCAGATGACCTACCTACGCCAAAATTCCAGAGAATATTGCCATCAATGCCATGCTTCGTGTTAAGCAACGGTTTCATCAACTTTTCCAAACTGTACCCTTAGGAGTGGCCTTAATTGTGCCTTTTCTCCTGCAAATTGCGATCGCAGTGGGCTTAACTGGATATTTCTCTTGGTACCATGGCAAAGCAGCCGTTGAAAATGTCACCAGTCGCTTACAAGCAGAAATCACGGCTCATCTCGACGATCGCCTCGTTAATACTCTTTCCATTGCCCATCAGATTAATCACGTTAATGCGAATGCCATTGCTTGGGGAGAAACCGGCCCAAACAACCTTGAGCAGTTAAGCCAAAAATTTTACGAACAACTCCAGTTATTTCCCCAGATCCGTGAAATTCAATTTGCCAATTCCCAAGGGGAATGGGTAAGTGTGCATCATTCTCAGAAGGATAATCGGAGCCTAGAACTGGCGATCTCGTCCTCTACAACCGATGGGCAATCCCATATTTATTCCCTCGATCGAGGAAAACGGGGAGCGCTGTTGCGATCGCTTCCCAAGCGCGATCCCCGTAAATCATTTTGGTATCAAGAAGCCACTCGCAACGCCACTACCTACAACAATTCTCCCCAGTCTTGGACAACTCCCTATCTCTCAAATACCGGACAGATGAGTCTAGATGCCGTCTTACCGATCTATGGCAGGAACCAAACCCAACTGGGTGTCCTATCTACCTCCATCTGGCTTTCTAAACTTCAGCAGTTTCTACAAACCTTGAATGAGCGCCTAGACGCGCAGATTCTAATCTTTAGTAATACAGATGGAAGTATTGCGCCTGTCGTCACCCCTTTGGAGTCAACCTATCCTCTGATCAATCGTGCGACGGACTATCTCCAAACCTATTTAGTCCAGCACCCTCAAATGCAAGAAGCTATTGACCTTCAGGTTAGCCTTCTCGATACTCCCTACACTCTGCACTTGAGTTCCCTAAGCGATCATCAAGACTTAAATTGGCTCATGGCGATTTTTGTCCCTCAAGATCCCTTTCTGGAGGATATTCACCAAGGAGGCAATGTTACCGCGATCGTCGGTTTACTGGCATTGATCGCTGCCACTGTACTCGGTTGGCTCATCACTCGCCACATTATCCGACCGATTAAGCAACTCTCGCAAGTGGCGATCGCCCTTTCCGAAGGTGACTGGTGTCGCACAGCCGATCCTTGGTACAATCGCACCGATGCCCTAGGAACTCTGGCTCTAGCTTTTGAGCGAATGCGCTATCAGCTCAAGCGCTCCCATCGTCAACTGCAATCCTATTCTCGGTCTTTGGAAGCTAAAATCCAAGCCAGAACGGAAGAACTCGAACAAGAAATCCGCGAGCGGCAAACAATGGAAATCGCTTTACGAGAATCGGAAGAAAAATTCTCCAAAGCCTTTCGTCGTACTCCCCACCCCATTACTATCACTTCTTTAGGTAGTGGAAAACATCTGGAAGTCAGTGATAGCTTCCTCAGTTTAACCGGCTACAGCAATGACGAAGTGATTGGTCGTACCGCGTTAGAGCTAAACCTCTGGGTTCATGTGGAAGAGAGGATGCACTTGTTTCACCTGATTCAATACAAGAAGCAGGTGAAAAACTATGAATTTACTTATCGCACCAAGGCTGGAGAATATCGGGTGGCTCTACTCTCATCGGATGTGATTACGGTGAATGACAAACCCTGTTTACTTTCGGTGACTACTGATATTACCGATCGCAAACAGCTCGAGGAAGAATTACGGCGATCGCAACAATTCCTCGACAGCATCATCGATCATATTCCCCTAGCTATTTATACCAAGGATATTACCCATGATTTTCAATATCTGATTTGGAATCAAGCCAGCGAAGCTATTTTTGGGTTAGGGAGCGATCTCGTCATTGGCAAAACCGATGGCGAAATCTATCCCCTGGAACAAGCAACCCAATACAGTACCTATGACTTGCAAGCCGTGCAGCAAGGGAAACTTCTAGAGAGCGCCGAGCATCCTTTTCAATCCCTCACGCGGGGCGAAATTTTGCTCAGAACCCTCAAATTGCCTCTCTATAACCGCCACGGAGAAGCGACCCATTTACTCTGTATTTCTGAAGATATTAGTGCTCGTAAACAAGCAGAAACTGCCCTTCAACAAGCCAAAGAAGCAGCGGAAATGGCTAACCGCTCCAAGAGTGAATTTTTAGCCAATATGAGCCATGAATTACGCACGCCTTTGAATGCTATTTTGGGATTTAGTCAATTAATGGCCAATGACCCTAAATTTGCGGCTGGAGCCTCAGAAATCAATATCATTAACCGCAGTGGAGAACATTTACTCGACCTGATTAATGACATTCTGGAAATGTCTAAAATAGAAGCAGGTCGGATGACATTTTTGCCAACCGCTTTCGACTTAGAGCAATTATTACAAACTTTAGAAGGCATGTTACATATCCGGGCAACTTCTAAAGGGTTAACGTTGACCTTCGATCGCCCCCCGGATTTAGTACAATATATTCAAACTGATGAACAAAAATTACGCCAAGTGTTGATTAATCTCTTGGGAAATGCAATTAAGTTTACAGAAAAAGGGACAGTTGAATTATGCATATCTCAGGTACGAGAAGATCCTTTAATTCGTTTGCAGTTTGCTGTTCAAGATACGGGAATTGGGATTGCAGAAGATGAATTAGAGCAATTATTTAATCCTTTTGTACAAACCGAGTCGGGAAGGCGATCGCATCAAGGAACCGGATTAGGACTTTCTATCAGTCAAAAATTTGTCCAACTCATGGGGGGGAACATTGAAGTTAAAAGTATCCTGGGGGAAGGCAGTTGTTTTCGATTTGAAATTCAAGCCACCCTTGCCAGTGCGGAAGGAGTCGAGCCGGTTATTGTACGCAATCGAGTAATTGGTTTAGCACCTGGACAACCCCGATATCGGATGCTAATTGTTGATGATATCCCCGAAAATCGTCTGTTATTGGTGCGCTTATTACAACCTTTGGCATTGGAGATCCTTGAAGCCGAAACAGGAGAAGAGGCGATCGCCCATTGGCAGCAGTATCATCCCGATCTGATCTGGATGGATATCCGCATGTCAGGTATGGATGGATACGAAACCACCCGACGGATTCGGGAACTAGAAAGTCAAGCCTCCCCAACCCAAAAAAGCATCATTATTGCCCTGACTGCCAGCGCCTTTTCCCAAAAACGAGAGCTAGTCTTTGCGGCTGGATGTGATGACTTTATTGCTAAACCTTTTCAGGAAGAAACAATCTGGAACACCCTAGCCAAACATTTGGGTCTAGAATATATCTATGAGGAAGCCTTACCCCCAACTGATAGCCCTGAGCCATTTACCCTTACGCCCAATCAGCTTAAAATAATGCCATCGGAGTGGATTGAGGCCGTACATCAATCGGCTTTAAGTGGAGATGATGAGAGGATTATCCAACTCATTGCCCAAATCCCTCCCCATTACCAGGGTTTAATTAACACCCTGTCTGATTTGGTGCATCATTTCCATTTCAATACTTTGTTAGAATTAACGGATGAACAGTAAAGTTCTAGCCGATTTGTTAATTGTAGACGATACGCCCAACAATTTGCGTTTGTTATCGTCGATGTTAACGGAAAAAGGTTATAAGGTGCGTAAGGCGATCGATGCTAAAGGGGCGCTCAAAGCCATTGAGGTGCTAAAACCGGATTTAATTTTGTTGGATATTCGGATGCCGGAAATGGATGGGTATCAAGTGTGTCAGATCCTGAAAGCTGATGCTCGAACTCAAGATATTCCAGTAATTTTTATTAGTGCTTTAGATGAGACTGTGGATAAGGTGCGAGCGTTTAATGTGGGGGGAGTTGATTATATTACGAAACCCTTTCAAGCGCCGGAGGTGTTGGCGAGGGTGGCAACTCATTTGCAGATTCATCAATTACAACAGCAGTTAGAGACTCAAAATACTCAGTTGCAAGCAGAAATTGTGGAACGACAAAAGGCGGAAGCCGGATTAAAAGTTTTGTTACATGCGGTTTCCCATGATTTGCGGAATCCGGTAACCGGGATGTTGATGGTGTTTAAAAATTTGTTGAAACGAGATTCGTTCGCTTTAACCCGATCGATGGTAGAGCGGATGGCAGATAGTTGCGATCGCCAGTTAAATTTAATTAATTCTTTGATTGAAACCCAACATAGTGAGATTTGGGGGGTGTCTCTCAATTGTGAATCCTTATCATTATCTACATTAACCGCTCAGTTGGCAGCAGATTGGGAACCGGTATTGAGTCAAAATCAGGCGACTTTAGAAGATCGGATAGCGTCTACTTTACCCCTGATTAACGGCGATCGCCAGCAACTGTGGCGGGTATTTGAAAACTTGTTCGCCAATGCCCTCAAGCATAATCCCCCCGGTTTAAGCCTGACTCTCAGCGCTAGAGTAGAAGGGGATTGGGTTCGGTGTACCGTGGGAGATAATGGTATAGGAATGAGCAAAAAACAATGTGCAACGCTGTTTCAACCCTATACAAGGGGCGATCGGGAAACACGCAAAACTGGATTAGGCTTAGGATTATATTTATGTTCCCAAATCATTCACGCCCATGGCGGCGAAATCGGGGTAGATAGTGTGGTGAGTGAAGGCACAAATTTCTGGTTTACGTTGCCGACGCTATAGCGCTTGGCACTGGGGAATAGGGAACAGGGAACAGACAATATCTTAACTGATTTTAGTCCGGTACGATAGGATGGACAACCCGCAGGCCAAAGGTGCAATATCGATCGCCAGCATTGCGGTGGTTGCGATCGGCACTACGACGGAATATTGAATAGGTGAGAAACCAAGACCCCCCTCGTATCACCCTTCTGGTCCATTCATCGCTATCGAGCCATATACTACCATCGGTAGGAGCGCGATCGTAACGATCGTGCCAATGGTCTGCACACCACTCCCACAGGTTCCCATGCATATCATATAAGCCAAATCCATTGGGCGGAAAACTGCCGACTGGGGTGGTTTTCGCACGATTTTTACCTTCCGGGTCATCTATATCACTATAGTTGCCATCATAATTAGCCAGGTCAGTCGTCAGGGTTTCGCCAAAATGAAAGGGCGTTGTTGTTCCTGCCCGACAAGCATATTCCCATTCTGCTTCAGAAGGCAAGCGATAGGTGTTTCCTGTATATTGAGATAGCCGGGCGCAGAATTCCTCGCAGTCGTACCATGAAACTTGCTCTACAGGCAAATTCTCTCCCTTAAAATAAGAGGGATTAGACTCTAGGGAAATATTCACCTGGGGAAATGAGGCTACCCTGCGCCATTGAGCTTGCGTGATCAAAAACTTCCCCATATAAAATGGGGGCACGGTTACCAAATGCTGGGGTTTTTCATCATCCGATCCTTCTCTCTCTGGTGACCCCATGAGGAACTCCCCCCCAGGAATAACCACCATATCTAAAACGATCCCTTCTCCCAAGTCCTCCTGGAAATACTGCGCTTCTCGATTTTCCTGCTGAATGATTTTGCCCCAAGCGTTAACCGTCACTACCTCAAAGCTAAATTTAGAGAGTGAACCTTGGTAAGGTTGGGGTAGAGATAGGAGAGTAGACTCTAAAGATTTGAGTTGAGCTGGTTTGAGTGGCACGATATCCAGGGCTGGAGTCGGTACTGTTAAAGTCTGAAGTCTGTTAACTTCCTCTAAAGCTTCCTGAGCTGAAACATAGCGACTATTGAAGTGATACCGGACCATATTCTGTAGGACTTCCCGCAATCTTGGACTGGCATGAGTAGCGAAGGGTTGCCAGATGATTTCTAGAGTCTCTGGGTCTGCTGGTAGACTGAGGGCCGGTTTTCCAGTTAGCGCTTCAATCGAGATCATGCCCACAGCATAGATATCGCTACAGAATTTGGGCTGTCCTACCGCTTGTTCACTGGGCATATATCCGGGTGTACCAATACGAACTGTCCGTTGATTTTTCTCTCCCCATTGAGTTAACTCAGACAGGTGTTGCTTGACTGCACCAAAATCAATCAGTACTAGTGTTTGATCGGGCTTACGCCGCATCAAGTTATTGGGTTTTATATCTCGATGAATGACTTGGCGATCGTGCAAAAACTTTAAGGGAGTGAGGATATCTTTTAATAACTGAATCACTTGCTCCTCTGACCAAGGTTGTCCCTGGTGTATTTCCTGACTTAACTCATGACCTTGGATATATTCCTGAACCAGATAAAACTCTCCTTCTTCCGTAAAATAGGCGAGAAGTTGGGGAATTTGAGGATATTTTCCTAATTTTTGCAGAGCCTTTGCTTCTGTCTCAAATAAACGCTGGGCTGTCTTCAGTTTTTTTGGACTCTTGAACTGGGGCTTCAGTTGCTTGACAACACATAGGGGATATCCTGGAAGGTGCAAGTCTCGCGCTAGGTAGGTGAGGCCAAATCCTCCTTTACCGAGTTCCCGTTCTATCTGGTAGCGACCCGCAAGCACTGGTGACATGGTTCAATTAACAATTAACAATTAAAAATAAATTGAGTTGTGGGTGGGTGACCCTAATTGTAGTATAAGATGATCGCCCTTAATCGAGACCATTGCCAATTAAAATAAATGGGGCCCAATAGTAGGGATGTTGAAAAGAGGTGGGATCGAGGTTATCTGTTTGGGGAAGTTGAGCGTTAATGAAGCTCAATTGTGCTTGGCGAATGGCTTGGGCTAGGGTGATATCGGGATCGGTATCGAGAGATTGATAAAATTGATCCATTAAAACTTGGGTTCCTCGATCGTCAACGTGCCATAGGGTGGCGATCGCCGCTTTTGCGCCTGCTTTTTGCACCTGATAGCCTAAACCAAGGATTTCTTCGCCATTCCCCAGAATTTCGCCAATCCCTGTCTGACAAGCACTGAGGACAATTAAGTCCACGTCGGAAAGGTTCCAATGCTCAATATCCCGTAGGGTAATGCGATCGCCATTTCCTAATAAAATAAAGGATTCTTCTGGCTCTCCTTGAACGAATGCTGCATGGGTGGCTAGATGCACTATCTGATGTTCCTGGAGTTCTGGCAGGGTGGCATCCCGATTAAAGTCCTGATTCCACAGGGTCGTATGATCGGGGAAACGCTGGATCAAATTTTGTACTTCCTTCTGGGCAAAGGGTAATCCAGAAAAGTCAAATTGGCGATCGCCGACTTGGACGTGATAATTGCCTTGGGTAAAGGCTCCGGCTAGAATTTTCCGTTCTCGATGGGTTTGGGGGGCAAAGTTTTGTAAGCTGGTGGCCGTAATATAATTAATCTCAAATTGTTGAATTAACCAATTCTGACCATCATATAAAGCACTGAAGGGCAAGTGGCGCAATTGACCATCTGGTGAATATACTAAGGCTTCAATGCCAGCTTGGTTTAAATCCTCTGCAATGGGTTGTACTAACCATTCATAAAGCTGTTGACCGAGTGATTGTACCCGGGGTAAGGGGTATTTGCGCGTAATCGTCGTTCTAAATTCAGTAATTTTTTGTTCAAGTTCCGACTGACTCACGGGTACCGTACGTCTGATCGGTGGGCGATCGGCAAAAACCACGATCATTTCTAGCCGATCTTCCCACATGAATGGATAGACAAACGCCGTTTGATGTTCAAATTGTTGGAGCAGGCTCTTCAAGCCTTGAATATGAGAATTCCACTTTGGATTTGCCGCGTTGTAATCAGCCATTCTCTGCCTAATTGGGTTGATACGGGAGGGTTCTAGAAATGGCTTGAAATTCTGATGTAGACTCTGATATAATGAATTAATTTGGTTTAATTGTTCAGTTTCATCAGCCGTGCGATCGCCTTCTGGAATCGCCCTTAATTCTTCTAAGTCTTCAATCCAATCTACACCCTGAGTCTCGGCTTCAAGGAAATCGTTGAAAATATCCTCTTCCACGGGATGTAAACTTAAGGTTGGTAATTGATGATCGCCTTTGACGCTGTGTAAATATTCATCCAGTTCTTGCAATTTCAGCAAGTCCAGAACTTGATGGGCTTCTTGTGGGCGGTTATTTTGAAAGAGTAGATTCGCTAAATGGCGATAGCGATGAGAAACCGTTGCCAGAAATGCCTTTTGTTGTTCTAGGGAAAAATCAGTAATTTGACTATGAATCAACTGCATTTCATTCATCGACTGCTTGTAAAATAGAATGGCTAACTCTGCTTGTTTCTGGGACTCGAATAGGCGGCCCATATTATGGAGTGTAGTGGCATAGTTTTCTGTTTTTTCTAAGGCTTTCCAGAGCAAAAGTGCTTGATAAAAATGGGAAAGGGCAGGTTCAAACTGATTTTCTTCAAGATAGACAAACCCTAATCCATTGAGGCTATTTGCTACTCCAACTTTATCTCCTAGTTTGCGAAAAATAGATATGGCTCGATGATAAGCTTGACTGGCTTTAGCCTCCTGGTGAAGGGTAGTATGAAGATGTCCAAGATGATTATATAAATGTCCTTGTTCTTCTTTTCGATCTAAACGTTGATTTAATGCTAAAGCTTGTTGGGCGGTAGCTAAAGCACGATTCAGTAAGTTTTGCTTTTCATACAGTAAGCTTAAACCGGTTAAGGCTTGAATTTCTGTGGCGCTATCTCCTCGCGATTGAGAAATCGATCGAGCCTGATTCAGCAACTCTAGGGCAGTATCATAATCTTCTAAATTTATTTCAACACTGGCTAAATTAATCAACGTCTTCGCTAATTTTCTTCGATCGCCAATTCGTTGTCGTAATTTCACTACCCTCTGATAAAATTGCTGTGCAGAAAAAAAACGTCCCTGTGAATAGTCTCTTTTCCCCTGGTTTTCTAGGGCATCAGCTTCGCTGACTGGATCGGTTTGAACTTGCACAGAGCCAGACTCTGAAGTTTGGGCGATCGCCGGTAATTCAAGTCCTAACACACTGCTGATCGCGATCGCTGAAATCGTCCCAACTAACCTTACACTCATCATCATCAATCCGAGAACTCATCATTTACCAGCTTGGCAAATCTCCCTTAAATTTGGGGAATTCAGAGGTTCGGTAATCTGTAGCAATCAACCGCTACCATAGTAGAGAAAACCTCACTGTGCGATCCTATAGCCATGTCACCCAAATATCCGCGCTCAGACTGGCCAAACTCCTTGCCCACCATGTATGATTTACCCAGCGAAGATCCGGAGGAACCGGGATTGCCTGACTTATTTCATGATCTACAACCCCAATTACTCGATCTCACCTTTGACTCTCCCCTTTATCCAGTCGAACAAAGGTTAATCGCTAAAGACTTAAATCTATATTACGATTCCCATCATACCAATTGGTATAAACGTCCCGATTGGTTTCTCGTTTTAGGAACGGGACGATTTAAACAGCAACAAGATCTGCGGCTGAGTTATCTAATCTGGCAAGAACGAATTTCACCCTTTTTAGTCATTGAACTCTTATCTCCAGGAACGGAGCAAGAAGATTTAGGTCAAACTTTGCGAGAAGTTAATCAACCGCCAACAAAATGGCAAGTATACGAGCAAATTTTACGGGTTCCCCATTATGTAGTTTATGACCGCTATAACAATCAGTTTCGAGCTTTTCACTTAAAAGGTTCTCAGTATCAATCCTTGAGTTTACCAGAAGAGAAATTATGGTTTGAGCCCTTAGGGTTAGGCTTGGGAAAATGGCAAGGAATTTATGAGGGTGTGGAAGGATTATGGTTACGCTGGTACGATCGCCAAGGCAACTGGATACCGACTCCTACGGAACGGGCACAAGAGGCAGAAAATGCATTAGCTCTTGAGCGACAAAAACGGGAAGCTCTATTAGAGCGCCTCAGAGCTATGGGTATCGATCCGGAAGAGTTATAGCACTTTTCTCTAGGAAATAGGGAATAAAGAATAGGGTCGGAGATTGAGATCAATCTACAATGCCAGTATCTGTAGGGGCGAAAATTTTTTCGCCCCTACAACAATCGCACTCTCATTGTTATTTGAATCCACTATACTTTCTGGTGTTGGGCAATGAGTTGCCATGCGCGGAGGGTTTCAGCTACACTCCAAGCTTGGGCGATACAGCCTCTGGGGGTAAAGGGCGGATCGCCATCAAAGATTTCACTGATGCTTCCGATGCCATGAGTGTATAAATGGTGAGCCATGGGAGTGAGTAAACTGAGCGCTCGCTCCGGTTCGTTGTACACTTTGAAGTGGGCGATCGCAAATGGCCCTAATAACCAGCCCCATACTGTACCTTGATGATAGGCTCCATCTCGATGGGCTAAATTCCCCCCATAATGACCGATATATTGGGGATCGTCTGGACTGAGCGATCGCAACCCATACGACGTTAGCAGCGATCGCCCACAAGCTTCCACAACTCCCCGTTGCTGTTCTGGAGTCAGGGGACTTTGGGGTAAGGAAACCGCAAAAATCTGATTCGGTCGCAATTTTGGATCGTTTCCTGTTGTTGTATCGATTACATCATAGCAGTATCCTGCCTCAGCATTCCAAAAGCGAGCAAATCCCTTTTCTGCTTGTTTTGCAAGGGTTTCGTACTCCCGATCTTCCTTGCCTAATTTACGGGCAAATGCGACCATCGTATGCAGTGCATTGTACCATAGAGCATTCACTTCCACCGGTTTTCCTTGCCGGGGAGTGACCACCCAATCTCCATATTTAGCATCCATCCAAGTGAGTTGGGTCATGGCTTCTCCAGCATACAGGAGACCATCATCGGGATCGCGATGAATTTGATAGCGGGTTCCGCGACAATGCCAGTCAATGATGTCTGCTAAAACGGGGAAGAGTTCAGCTAAGAGGGGGCGATCGCGGGTTGCCTGATAATATTGGCGAACGGCTTCAAAATACCATAACGTTGCATCGACAGTATTGTAATCGGGGTCTTCTCCGCCATCGGGAAAGACATTGGGCAACATGCCCCGATCCACATATTGGGCAAAGGTTGTCAATACCCTCTTAGCCACTTCCGTGCGTCCTGTCGCCAGGGTTAAACCGGGTAAGCTAATCATCGTATCCCTTCCCCAGTCTGTAAACCAGGGATAGCCAGCGATCGCCGTTTTCCCATGGGAGTTAGGGTACAGGGGACGACACACAATAAATTGATCCGCAGCCAGAATTAACTGTCGAATCCAGTCCGGAGCCTTTTCTGTGTTCAGATAGGGAGTGGCTTGCCAACGATCGAGGTGTTGCTGTTCATAGCGGTGTTGCTGCTGTAGCGCCTCTTTGCCGTCTAGATTCACCTGAGACTGGGTACTGGCAACTAAGGTAAGGGAGTCTCCTACATTGAGGGATACGGTGAGGGTGCAGGCATGGAAATGGTTCTCTTGATAGCCATCTCCTCGATAGCGTTCCATGGGGAGATCGTAGCCTTGTATCCAGGTTCCTAAAAGGGTGAATTCACCTCCAGAGCTGAATAAGTACCAGGGGATAGACTCTCCTGGCGTTTCTAGTTTTATTCCAGATTCAATCCGTTGGGTATGGATGGGAAAGTCTAAATCCTCTTGTAGAAGATTGTAGGGCCGAGTATTGGCGATCGCATCAATTTCTAAATCCACAGGAGCGCTACACCGCACCAGATCGTAGCGAATGTAGGTGGTATTTTCCCGCTGCCGCATCCAGATCCGTTTTTCCAACAACATATCCCCGCAGGCAAATGTCCATACGGGGGTTGTTCCCTCTAAACGGAAGCTTTCAAGATGGCGATCGCCGTTTCCGTCCACTTTACCGCCCACCCATCGATTGGTGAACAAGGGATAGGACTTTTGGCTATAAGTAACAGTTTCATCGAGTTTGGTTAACAGCAGGGTTCGCTGTAGTGGGGGTTTCAGTGCCGCCACTAACAACCCATGATAACGGCGCGTCAAGCCAGAGGCGATCGTCCCCGATGCGTAGCCCCCGATGCTGTTGGTAACTAACCATTCACGAGAGAGGGCAATTGCCCAATCACCACAGATTTCCCGTCCTACCTCAATCGCCATATGATTTTTCTTCTCCGCGATCGCGACCTGAATCTTTCCAGGACTCTAGATTACACCATTTTTCATGGCATAATCCCCCTAGGCATGGATTTTACCATCTGGCATCATCGCGCCTTCTAAATTTGCTCCTTGCAAATCAGCTCCCACCAAAGCCGCATCGCGCAGACTAGCACCTCGTAGATCGGCATCACGCAAACAAGCCCCATCTAAATTAGCGCCCCATAGATACGCCCCGCGCAAATCGGCTTCACTCAGATCCGTGCCTCGCAGATCTGCTAAATTCAGATTCGCTTCCGTTAAATCAGCTTTACGCATATCCGCTTCACACAAATTGGTTTTCATCAAATTGGCTTGAATAAACTTACCGCCTTTGAGAATCGTCTCATGCATATCTGCCTGTTTCAAATTCGCTTGATCGAAATCAGTAAAACGCATTTGGGCATTACTGAGATCGGTTCCCACCAAATTAGCACCTGCCATTTTTGCCCCATTTAACTTCACCGCATCCAATTCCAAGCCACTAAAATTCATCCCCTCCAGTTTCAATCCATTCAAGAAGGCACCGCTCAGTTTCACCCCATTTAAACCCGCTCCTTGCAGATTCGCCCCACTTAAGCGCGCTCCCGATAAATTCGTCCAATTCAGATTTGCACCCTCCAGATTCGCTCTTCGCAAATTAATCCCATTCAGGTTTGAACCACACAGATTCACCCCTGGCATTTTCGCTCGAAACAACGTCACCCAAGTCAAGATCGCCCCAGTCAATTTGGCTCCCGTTAAATCCGCTTTCCCCAAATGAGCGCCCCGCAAATCTGCTTTCGTCAAGTCTGCTTCAATTAACACCGCTCCTTGCAATTTCACATAGCTCAAATTGGTCCCATACAAGAACGCCCCATTAAGATTCGCCTCTTTCAGAAAACACCGCTCTAAATAGGCTCTCGCCAAAGACGCTTCTTTTAAGTTTGCACCTGACAAGTTAGATTTAGGTAACTCCACACCAATTAAGTTAGCATAGGTCAAATCCGAACCACGAAAATCCCGTTCACCCTGAATATATCGTTGTAATAATTCATTAGCATCCATAATATTACTCTCCTAAATTCCTGACCGTTTTGTCAGTCAACGTATTTTCTTTGATATCGTTACCTGCAAACTTTCTATTGCTTACCCTCCCTAACCGATCGAACGGTTATCCTGTAAAGCCCCTAGCTGCTCAGGTTGACCTCTTTTGGAGTCCAGAAACGATTGAGTCCAGAAATACCGTTTCGATTTTAACCTTTACTTATGCTGACGACTGGTCTTTCTGTACTTTAATGAAGAGCTTCACTTTAGACTTTATTATGGTATTACACCAATCCTCTACTATTCCATTAACTGCAACAAACCTTTAGAAAAGGAAAGAAATAGTTATATTCACCCTTAAGATTCTCGGCCAGATGTCCAATGGTCTCTCCATTTTACAGTTCCTTCACTAGCCACCACCCAACGCCGGGAAACTATATTTTCTCTCAGAGGAGATTGACCTTCACGCCACATGGCATATTTATAATTAATTAATTTTCCTGCACTTTCATTGAAAGGAATTTCACCGAACCAGGTATTAGAATTAATATACTCTAAGGGATAGGCTTTAGCTATATCCCAATTCCCCAATTCTGGACAATCTCCAGTGACAATAATACGTTCTCCAGGCTGGGTATTAACACCATTGAGTTGAGCGCGAACAATGGTTTTACCGGTGACTCTCTCCGCCACATGACTGAGAATAATTGCCTGATTTTTTTCTAGGGTCAAATTGGATAGTATACTCGACTCAACCGTATATTTTCCCAGGGACATGATATCCGTATGCTCGCCATCGGGTAATTCCGTATCGATGGATTCTAAAGTTACGCTTTCTCCTCGATTCATCGCCACAAACAGAATCGACTCTCGATACCGTCGCACATAGCAATAGACATCAGGAGTAATGTATTTTTCCCATTGTCCTCCCATAGAAACGGCTGGATTCAAGCGACGCACACCAGATAATAAACGAATGGTCCAATAGAGTTTAGTATTGGTATCCCAGCGCTTCATGAGGGGACGATTATAGGGGTCATTATTTCCAAAGGGATTGTCTGAATTAACATTGGTATTATCATACAGATATTGTTCTGTTCCGTAGTAAATACAAGGAATACCCCGGCTGGTCATTAATAGGGCGATCGCCAAATGCAACACTTCCGGATCGTCATTTAAACTCTGGAAGCGATACATATCATGATTATCGATAAAGGTAATTAACTCGGTTGCGCCGCAATAGCGATAATCTTGATCTAAAACATTCTTGATTCGGTAAAATCCCTCCTCTAATCCCAATGCTAACGTTTCCCGAATAGCTAAACACAAACCAAAATCGAGAATCGTCATCCCGGAATTATTGGCAAACTCTACAGAACGATCGTCAAGAGGATGGGAATAAATCCATTCTCCAAACACAAAAATATCAGGTTTATGGGTTTGAATTTCGGCATTGAATTCTTGCCAAAACCAAATAGGCATATGTTTGACGGTATCGATGCGCAGGGCATCTACTCCCCGATCGATCCATTGCTTAATCGATGCTTTGATATAACTTCGATAGGCCGTGTTATTTTCGTTGAATGTCGCTAATCCAGATAACTCACAATTTTGGATTTGCCACTCATCTTCCCAGTCTTGAACTTCACCATAGTGATGATACCAATGATCCAGGTCATTATTGAAATCGGCAATTTTCACCCCGTCATCATAGAGAATTCCCTTTTTGCCGCTAATATCAGGATTGCTATGGTTACAGACAACATCCAAGATTAACTTCATGTTGCGCTTGTGAATTTCTTCAATGAGTCGATCAAATAGGGTATCTTTCTCTTCTTGAGTTTGGTTCAAAGAGGGATTATCTTCTGGTCGGATAAAGCGGGGATTGATGCGCTTAAAGTCTTGAATCCAATAGCCATGGATAGCGGCACTTTCAACAAATAAGTCCTCAATTTGCTCAAATAAAGGAGTCAGCCAAATTGCCGTTACTCCCAGGTTTTTCAAATAGTCGAGTTTGTTGATTACTCCTTGTAAATCTCCACCCCAATATTTGCCCCAATCTTCATGGGTGGGATCGTAGAGTTCGGGGTTTGGCCCTTCATTATTGCGCGGATCGCCATCACAGAAGCGATCGACAACAATAAAGTAAAGGGTTTCTTGGCGAAATTCAATATCGCGGGTATAGAGAAATTCTAGGTCTAAGTCTTCCTGCGGGTTAGGAGACTGTGCTGATGGGTTTAATGGGTCTTCCGACTGAGAATCTGAGGGGGTATACTGGCTCTGGAAAACCTCTGATAAGTAGGGATCAGTCATCACAGCAGCACTTCCTCGTTAACACTGGGCTACTCTAGAATAGCAGAAGCATAGACCTCTACAGGCGCTGAGAGGCGATCGCCCATTCGGCCTAAGTGACTTAAGTTTAAGAAACTTAATGTAAACGTTCATCAAATCGTTCTAAGGTAGCTATATAGAGGCTGAGAAATCAACCCTAACCCTTTGTGGAGACTTGCCCAAAGGATTTTTTAGATCGTCTTTCATTTTCAAAATCGGGAACTGTTTTAGGATGAGTACCAATTTAGCGACTAAGCTCCGCGAGGGCACGAAAAAAGCCCATACCATGGCGGAAAATGTGGGTTTTATCAAGTGTTTCTTAAAAGGAACGGTAGAGAAGGAGTCTTACCGCAAACTGTCAGGTAACCTTTACTTCGTCTATTCTGCCATGGAAGAAGAGATGGCTCGTCACCAGAATCATCCGATTCTGGGGAAACTCTATTTTCCTGAACTCAACCGCAAAGAGTCTATTGAACAGGATTTAGCCTTCTATTATGGCAGTAACTGGCGCGAGGGAGTATCCTTGTCTCCAGCAGGTCAAGCCTATGTAGACCAAATTAGAAAAGTCTCCAATGAAGAACCAGAATTGTTGATTTCCCATCTGTACACCCGGTATATGGGGGATTTGTCGGGTGGGCAAATTCTGAAAAAGATTGCCCAAACTGCGATGAATTTACCAGAGGGACAAGGAACTCAGTTCTATGAGTTTGCTGATATTCCAGATGAGAAGGCATTTAAGAATAACTATCGGCAAACCATGGATAGTTTACCGATTGATGAAGCAACAGCCGATCGCATCGTCGAAGAAGCTAATGCTGCTTTTGGGATGAACATGAAAATGTTTAATGAACTTGAAGGTAGCTTAATTAAGGCGATCGGACAACTGCTGTTTAATAGTCTCACCAGACGGCGTACTCAAGGCAGCACAGAATTGGCAACTGCTACTGATAACTAAGCCCCTCCACTCATAAGCAGGGATAATTGCTGTCACTCCGTTGCTGTTGTAAGACTCTGCTGAAAGGGTTTGAATGGTAACGGGTTGACAGCATTGTTATATCAATTAAAAATTTAAAATGGGTATTTTAGATCATGAATGAAGAGGAACGGCAAGCCTATTGGCGGGAAAATACGACGTTAATCCGCAATTTATTAATGATTTGGGGTCTGACTTCCCTGGGATTAAGTATTTTATTGGTGACTCCCCTAAATGCCATTACCCTGGGGACGCTTCCCCTAGGATTTTGGTTGGCACAACAGGGCGTGATTTATGTGTTTGTGGTTTTAATCTTTGTCTATGCGATACAGATGGACCGGATCGATCATAAGTATAAGAGAGACGAATAATATTAGGATGGGGGAATGGGAAGACACGGAGACACGGTGAGTTGTTCCCCAGGGTAAGGGGAATTTTTTAAGATCAGAATCATTGAGGAATAGATATGGGTGTAGAGGTTTGGACATTTTTGTTTGTAACCCTATCGCTTTTGCTTTATCTCTATATTGGTTGGAGATCGCGGGTTAAGGATACGCAAGGGTTTTTTGTGGCGGATCGGGGGGTTCCGGCGATCTCCAATGGCGGGGTTAATCTCGTTTTTGGGCTATGATGGCTCGATTTATTTGATGGGATGGACAGGGGGCTATGTATTATTAGCGTTGCTGTTGGCTCCCTATTTACGCAAGTTTGGGAAATATACGGTTCCCGATTTTGTGGGCGATCGCTATGATTCCAATATCGCCCGACTCGTTGCTGTAATTGCGGCGATTTTCGTTTCTCTCACCTATGTCGCCGGACAGATGCGTGGTGTGGGGATTGTCTTTAGCCGGTTTCTGCAAGTGGATGTGAGTACCGGGGTAGTGATAGGCATGGCAATTGTTGCCTTTTTTGCTGTCCTCGGTGGGATGAAAGGGATTACTTGGACGCAAGTGGCCCAATATGGGGTTTTAATTATCGCTTATTTGATTCCGGCGATCGCCATTGCCTGGTATCTGACGGGTAACCCGGTTCCCCAACTGGCGTTTACGTTCAGCGATATTGTCGATAAGCTCAATCAAGTTCAAGTGGATCTGGGGTTTGCCGAATACACCCAACCCTTTGCTAATAAATCCATGTTGGACGTGCTGTTTATCACCATTGCTCTGATGGTGGGGACGGCTGGACTTCCTCATGTGATCGTCCGCTTCTATACCGTTCCCAACCCCCGCGCCGCTCGCTATTCCGCCGGTTGGGCACTCCTGTTTATCGCTATTTTATATACTACGGCTCCCGCTTTAGCCGCCTTTGCACGCTATAACCTGATTGATAGCTTGCACAATAAAACGATTGAAGAGGTGCAACAGTTAGATTGGGCGACAAAATGGGAAAATACGGGCTTGCTGGCGTTTGAAGATAAAAATGGCGATGGTTTGATTGAGCTAACCCCGGATCGAGAAACCAACGAAATTACCATTGACCGCGATATCATTGTTCTTTCGACTCCAGAAGTGGCAAAATTAGCACCGTGGGTGATTGCTTTAGTGGCTGCGGGGGGGTTAGCGGCTGCCTTGTCTACGGCTTCTGGCTTACTGTTGGTAATTTCCAGTTCCATTGCCCATGATGTGTATTATCGTCTGATCGATCCGGGCGCTTCTGAGTCACGCCGGGTGATGGTGGGGCGGATCATGGTCGGTTTTGCGATCGCCGTTGCCGGTTATTTTGGCGTTAATCCTCCCGGTTTTGTGGCTCAAGTCGTGGGGTTTGCTTTTGGGTTAGCCGCAGCTAGCTTCTTCCCCGCGATTATTTTAGGCATATTTGACAAGCGTAACAATAAAGAAGGGGCGATCGCCGGAATGGTTTCCGGTTTAGCCTTTACCAGCTTCTACATTATCGGCGCAAAATTCTATGGGATGCCCCTTTGGTTCTTTGATATCTCCGCCGAAGGAATTAGTACAGTCGGCATGATCCTTAACCTGATGATTGCCCTAACCGTTTCTCGATTAACCCCTCCTCCCTCGGCAGAGATTCAAGAAATGGTCGAAAATCTCCGCACCCCCAATCATGGCCCCCCGGCTCTGGCGGACATTGGAGAAGACGAGCTAGATTAAGCTGATAATATCAAGTCCGTGTGCTATCCCTTAAACGGTTGCATAATCTGTATATTGCCGGATTTCAGGATCGTGAAACCCTAGCACAATTTGGTCTTTGTCTACCCCTCGATCGACTAATTCTTAAGCGACTCTCATTTCTGTCATATTGTGCTGAACCCAAATCTTGCTGTTGATGATATCCTTTATCTTTAACGTGGCCGATAGAACGATGTAAATATTAAACTGGAGGCAATTCGTACAGCCTCTGTTCGTCACTTTGGTCGAGAGATACTGAAAAATTATGATGTGGTCTGCTGTATGTAAGTGTGCAGGCAAATAATTGAAATAGGGGTACATTCGTAGGTTGGGTTGACGTTGGATTTCACTTCGTTCAACCGAACCTACGAGAAAATGGCGAAGGTATTGTTTCCACAATGCCCTCAATCATTCGGGAAAACTTGGGAAACCGGGAGATTCAATTGAGGGAAATTGGCAGATACCAGTACGTCATCATTCCTGAATGTATCCACTTCCGTATAGACCTGATTCATCAATTCCAAAATTAAAATCGTTTGAGTTTGCGGATCAACAATCCAGTATTCAGGAATCTGACAATCTTGGTATTGAACTCTTTTAGCAATATAGTCTCGTTCTCGTTGAATTTCTCCCGGACTAACCACTTCAATGACGAGTAGAGGGGGGCGCATGGAGAGACGAAGAGTATTACGTTGTGAGAGTTGCTGAATATGTTCTTCTCGGATAATCGTCAGGTCTGGATAGCGATTTTTGGGTTCACCTCTGACTTCTAATTCTAGACCCTGACCCCGTACTCGATCCGTGCCTACGAGAGAAGCAAAAGCAAAAAATAGGCGATTTGCAATTTGGAAATTGAGACCCGATTCGGGAGGCATTTCGATTAATTCTCCATTGAACAGTTCATAGAGTTTTTCCGAGAGGTCGTCATATTCGAGGTATTCGTCAAAAGTTTGGAATCGAGGTTTAGTGGTTAGCATAAGAGCAGAGGATAGATCTAATTATATTGAGGCATCATGGCAGTTACCTCAAATATAAGGGACAGGTTAACTTTGGCTTTAATTATATTTTAGGGCGATCGCGGCAACCCATCGCCTGGCGGAACTAGAAACTGGGTTTCTCGCCGATCTGCTCGTTGATTTCTTTCCACGTTAGTGTTCATAAACCCCTGCCCTGCTTGCCATTCTCAGCTAGTTGACGCATAGTAAGTAACAATTCCTGTGCAATTGCCAACGTATGTTTCTGTGAGGAGGGCTGACGGATGAAATTAGGCGAGCTGCTGGCTAAAGTGAGTGGGTTAGGAGAAGTGCCTACCCATCCTGCCTTAAACCTGGAGATTAGGGGTTTAAGCACGAATTCTCATTCTTGTCAAGCTGGAGATCTGTTTATCGGAATGCCCGGAACCCGTGTGGATGGGGGCGAGTTTTGGCCGAGTGCTGTGGCTGCGGGGGCGATCGCCGCGATCGCCTCGGAATCCGCTCTAACTAAGCATCCTCCAGGAGACAATTGTGTGATTTCCAGTACAGATATAGCGAAGGACTGTGCGGAAATTGCGGCCGCATTCTATAACTATCCTGCCCAAACCTTAAAGCTAGTGGGAGTTACAGGAACCAATGGCAAAACCACCACCACCCACTTAATTGAATCCTTTTTAACTCACGGACAAAAGCCGACTGCTCTCCTGGGAACCCTCTACGCGAAATGGCCAGCATATCATCAAACCGCTATCAATACCACCCCTTTTGCAGTTACCCTCCAAGCACAGCTCTCCCAAGCCGTTGGAGCTGGATGTGAGTATGGGGTGATGGAAGTCAGTTCCCATTCCCTAGAGCAAAAACGAGTTTGGGGATGTCCGTTTGAAGTGTCTGTTTTTACGAATCTTACCCAAGATCACTTGGACTATCACCCTACGATGGAAGATTATTTTGAAGCCAAGGCACTGCTCTTTAGTCCAGATTACTTGAAGGGAAAAGCGATCATTAATTTTGACGATCCCTATGGAAAACGGTTAATTGAGCGCCTATCCCAGGAACAGGTTTGGAGCTATAGCACTGAGAATAGTTCCGCTTCGTTGTGGACAAGCGATCTAGAATACCAGCCTAAAGGTGTGAAAGGAATTTTACATACGCCCCAAGGTGAGATTGCCTTTGAATCGCCCTTAGTCGGTCAATTTAATGTCTCCAATCTCTTAGCCGCCATTGGTGCTGGTTTGCATCTGGGCATTCCCTTAGAAACTATGGTATCGAGTTTACCTGATTTTTTGGGCGTGCCGGGACGGATGGAGCGCGTCAGCATCAATCCCGATCAAGAGATTACAGTGATTGTAGACTATGCTCATACCCCTGACAGCCTAGAGAATTTACTTAAAGCATCCCGTCCGTTTATTCCAGGGCGGATGATTTGCGTGTTTGGCTGTGGAGGCGATCGCGATCGCACCAAACGCCCCATAATGGGTAAAATTGCCGCCGAATTATCCGATGTTCCTGTGGTGACTTCCGATAACCCGCGCACGGAAAACCCGGAGCAAATTCTCCAAGATATTATCGCCGGTATTCCTGAATCTGCCCAACCGATGGTGATTGGCGATCGCGCCGAAGCCATCCGTAAGGCTATCCTAGAAGCAAAACCTGGAGATGGCGTTTTAATTGCGGGTAAAGGTCACGAAGATTATCAGATTTTAGGCACAGAAAAGATTCACTTCGATGATCGAGAACAGGCGAGATTGGCTTTAGGGGAGCGAGCGTAAATGAGTAATGAATAAGGGCACCTCTATTAATTGCTCTTTCGAGCAATTAATGAGATAAAAAAAGACCGCTTTTTCCCCAAAAGATGAAATTTTATCTAAGAAGTAGACAATTCATCATAGACCAACCACTTTTTATTAAAACTCCCTATAAGTAGGGGAGTTTTAATTATATATCTGCGGTTGACCAGAAGACATATCTGAGGAGATTAAATACTACATTTCTCAAACCTATATTGGCTTCTGCTCTCACTTTTCCAATCGAACGTAAAAGCTTGCCTCCCATGCACATTACCCAAGCTCCAAATACCTGCTCTACTTTCGCTCTCGTTCTTGATTTTTCTCTATGGCTTAATTTTTGTGCTTCACTTAACAGTCTGTATCTACATCCTTTTTCATGGATTTTACTCTCAAATCCTAGGATTGATAATGTCCATTCAATTTCTTCACTCCGATAGGCGCTATCTGCCCATATCTCTGGATCTGCATTTTCTATATCTATCAGTTTCCCTAATACTTTTGAGTCATAAACTGATGCATCTGTCACTTCATATTTGTTTTGTAGGATAACTAACTTGAATATTAAGATAACGTCTAGGGGTTTACGACCGGCATTACTTGAACGTTCACGGTCATGAATTTGTTCGAGGATTGGACGAAACTCCTCCCAAGGTACTAATTCATTCAGTTGAGAGAGCAGCGGTTTTTTATTATTTAGCTTTTTCTGAC
>NZ_JAGHZH010000141.1:0-15218 GCF_017746885.1 Roseofilum sp. SBFL
GTCCAACCCTTGAATCAACAAAGTACATCAAGATTTTTCTTTTGAAATTTCGACACATAAGGCGGCAGGGCTTGCCGTGTCAGTCTGCGGAGCGAGTGTAAGACCCGAACAGAGTAAATCTGTGAAGGCAACTGCTATGAAACAGAAACCTAAAGCCTCCTGCGGAGGAGCTTCGCTAACGTGAGGTTTAGGAATCCCCTCGCCTTTAGGCAGGGGTGGATGTCAATCCCTTGAATCCCAGGACCGATCCGGAAGACTTGACCAACTTTTGTTCATTGGTCTGTTCATAACCTAGGAAAAGAACACGTGGAATTCTTATTACGTCTATCTCGGAACATCGATCGCCTGAATGAGCGGATTGGCAGATCTGCCTATTGGCTCACCTTGGTGATGGTCGGAGTCGGCTCTTGGAATGTCTTTGGACGCTATGTGGGGCGAGCAGTTGGGCAAAATCTTAGCTCCAATGCCCTTTTAGAAATTCAATGGTATCTGTTCGATTTGGTGTTTCTTTTAGGCGCAGCTTATACCCTAAAACACAATAATCATGTGCGGGTGGATGTGATCCAAAGTCGCTTAACTCCGAAACAAAAAGCCTGGGTAGATTTAGTGGGTTCCCTGCTCTTTTTAATTCCTTTTTGTACGATGATTCTCTTCTATTCTACCGGGTCAGTCGTTAACTCTTGGAAACTGCTGGAAAACTCCCCCGATCCCGGTGGTTTGGTGCGCTACCCGATTAAAACCATGATTTTGGTCAGTTTTGGTTTACTGATTCTACAAGGAATTTCCCAAGCGATTAAAAACTTAGACTTTGTGTTCAACCCCTCCGACAAAACCGACGAATAACCAGTTTTCCCCATTACTGATGACCGATTACCAGCCCATTTGATGATAGGGTATTCACATTCTGTTTCCCCTCATCTGACATGGCTTTGGATTGGCTTGGCCCCCTGATGTTTGTCGGAGCGCTGTTTCTGCTGGCGATCGGTTATCCGGTAGCTTTTTCCCTTGGCGCTACTGCTCTTCTGTTTACCCTCATCGGTATGGCAGTGGGGACGTTTGACCCGATCTTGTGGTCAGCGATGCCAGAGCAGATTTTTGGCATTATGAAGAATTTTACCCTGCTGGCGATTCCCTATTTTATTTTCATTGGTTCGATGCTGGAAAAATCTGGTATTGCCGAGAATTTGCTGGAAACCATGGGGATTTTGTTTGGGAGGGTGCGGGGAGGGTTAGCGATCGCCGTTATCTTAGTTGGAGCGCTCTTAGCTGCAACCACCGGAGTCGTCGCCGCCACCGTCGTAGCAATGGGTTTGATTTCTTTGCCAACAATGCTGCGCTATGGGTACGATCGCTCCCTCGCTGCGGGAGTAATCACAGCATCGGGAACTCTAGGACAAATTATCCCCCCTAGCGTGGTGTTAGTGGTACTCGGAGACCAATTAGGGGTATCCGTTGGGGATTTATTTATGGGGTCATTAATTCCTGGTTTACTGATGACCACAGCCTTTTTAATCCATGTATTAGTTATTGCTAATATCCGTCCCGATCTGGCTCCTCCCCTTCCGCCTGAAATCCGCCAAGCACCGGGGTTAGGGATGCGAGTTCTCAAAGTTATGATTCCTCCTATCTTACTGATTTTTATGATTTTGGGGAGTATCTTCTTTGGCATTGCAACCCCCACAGAAGCGGGTGCAGTGGGCTGTTTAGGGGCGATCGCCTTAGCGTATGCCAATCACCAACTCACTTGGACAAGTTTGCAGGAAGTCTGCGATGTCACCTTACGCACCACTTGTATGGTGGTATTTATCTTAATCGGCTCCAAAGCCTTTAGTTTAGTCTTTCGCGGTTTAGGGGGAGAGCGTCTAGTCCGGGAATGGTTTACGAATTTACCGGGAGGAGCGATCGGATTTCTCGTCATCAGTATGGCGATCGTCTTTATCCTGGGCTTTTTCATTGATTTCTTTGAAATCGTCTTTATTGTCGTTCCCCTGTTTGTCCCCATCGCCCAACAATTTAACTTAGATTTAGTTTGGTTTGGTGTAATTTTAGGGGCTAATATGCAAACCTCTTTTCTCACACCTCCCTTTGGCTTTGCCCTCTTCTATCTACGGGGAGTCGCCCCTCCAGAAGTGCGAACAGAGGAAATTTACCAAGGAGCTATTCCGTTTATTATTCTGCAATTAATCGTGATGGTCTTACTAATTCTTTTCCCTGGTATTGTGAGCTTTCTACCTTCGTTAAAGCTGTAATCCCATTTCTCTTTAAGCTTGCCACTTAAGCTTGCCACGAATGTATTCTGGGGAGACAAGAGACTTAGGGCCACTTGTTAAGGGCATCTTCATAGAAAAATGGGATTAGGGCCAGAACACTAACTGTTGAAGATACGGGTGCGCCATTTATTCAAGCGAGCTTCCCCAATCGTGGCGTAGCGTCGCGTTTCAGCAAGCTGTTCTTGTAACAAAGCAATCAGAGAGGATTGTGCCTCTGCCTGTTGTTGTAGAGAAGCCGATGTTTCCTTAGAAGGAGAGACAACTGAAGAGCGCCAATCACTTTTGACTTGTGTAGCTCCGATCGCTGCAAAAGGGCGTAAATCTGCCAATTGCTTTTGCAAGCGATCGATTTCCTCCGCTTGCTCCTGCATTCTTTGCTGCAAAGCCAAATTCCTAGCTGCTTGCTCTGGTGTAATGCGTGTTGTTGTCATGAACTGATACTTAGGTCTGAGGACCTCTGCCAGGATTTCACTGACATCCTTGACTTTGAGCTGTCCATAGGGGGAATTTTGGATCAGGGCACGGGTTAATTGAGGTTTATTTTGAGTAGCCAAATCCTTATCGCTACTCGAAGCACTCCGCAGTAATTGCAACATATTCGTAAATTCCAGCATCGATTGCCCTGGCTGGGTGCGATAGCCCCGATAATAAGGTACGATACTTTCCCCAAAAATCGTCTGATACTCATCGCTATCCAAATAAGTATCAATATCCGCCTCAAACCCGCTCTCATCCAAAACAGTGCTGTGATAGCGCATTTCCTCGAAGTTATCAGGCGCGCGTCCGAGTAGGTGCTTAAAGTTAAGCTCGATCGCCCGGTATCGATAGCAATTCTCAAAGAAACGGGAACGATAGAGGTCTGACTTAGCCACCTCGCGGACAAATTCGCGCACGCTCAATTGTCCCCGTTTCAGTTGGGACTCAGGAACGGTAAGCCGTTCGCTTTCCATCACATGGGCATTGCCCAACACCTGGCGGTAAACTGCTCGGATCGCGATCTGGGCATCAGTATCTGAGAAACCGGAACGCAGTTCAACCGGTGCGGTTTCCTTGAAGGGCTGGTATGCCTGATAGAATTGCGCCGATCGATCCTCTGATGGTGCGATAGTTCCCATGGAATTCCTCCAACTTATATAAAATGTGAATAAACTTTTGTCTGCTTATTAAAAGTCGCGCAAGACAAGCTTAACAGCATGGCATGACAATATCAATGCTTAAAAGCTGTAAGGATCTGAAAAATCATTTATCCTCAATAAAGCCTTCATACCAATTCTCTATTTTTCTATTTTGATGAATATCTTGTTTTTAGGTGCGGGTATAATTTTAGCGTTAATGGCGATCGCCATTATTCTCTATCTGGTCACCGCTCGTCGCTATGAATCCTCCGCTTCCGTTGCCAACTCCTACGACCAATGGACAGAGGAAGGGATATTAGAATTCTACTGGGGCGAACATATCCATTTAGGCCATTATGGCTCCCCTCCACAGCGGAAAAATTTTTTAACCGCTAAAGCCGATTTTGTCCATGAAATGGTGCGTTGGGGCGGATTAGATGCCTTACCTGCGAATACGACTGTTTTAGATGTCGGTTGTGGTATTGGGGGCAGTAGCCGGATTTTAGCAACCGAATAGGGTTTTGATGTGACAGGGATTACTATTAGCCCCCAACAGGTACAACGGGCCCAAGAATTAACGCCAGAAGGGGTGAATGCAAAATTTGCCGTTGATGATGCCATGGCGCTTTCATTCCCGGATGCCAGTTTTGATGTGGTCTGGTCAATTGAAGCAGGACCCCATATGCCCGATAAAGCGATTTTCGCCCAAGAATTACTCCGAGTCCTCAAACCCGGTGGACTTTTAGTGGTTGCTGACTGGAATCAACGGGATGAGCGGCAAATTCCCCTAAATGGCCTAGAACGGGTGATTATGAAACAATTGTTAGACCAGTGGTCTCATCCTGCGTTTTCTAGTATTGAAGGGTTTTCTGAACTCCTAGAAGCGACGGGATATGCCCAGGGACAGGTCGTTACTGATGATTGGACAGAACCCACCCTTCCCTCTTGGCTTGATTCTATCTGGCAAGGGGTCACTCGACCGGAAGGTCTGGTCAAGTTTGGCTTACCCGGTTTGATTAAATCCTTGCGAGAAGTGCCCACTCTATTGTTGATGCGGGTAGCTTTTGGGACGGGTTTATGTCGGTTTGGTATGTTTCGCGCCATTCGGGGAAATGGCCCTGGGGATCTCACGGAATCCAAATCTGATCGGATGAGTATAATTACTTCTTAGTCTGACTTATGATTGCGATCGCACATCTCAATCAAAAAGTAACGTTACATAAGTTCAAAATTGGCTATAGTAGACAACAAGACTTTATCTTGAGATTGAGAAAGATGATGATCGATCTAGCTCCAGCTCCATCCTTGTCAAACCAGGCTGGAGAGCAGAAAGAAGCACGGGCCCTCAGAGAAGTATTTGCGAACATTGATGAAAGGAGTTGTCCCAATTCCTACAATTTTCATATGCATACCCAATTTTCTGATGGAAAATTACGCCCGGAAGAGATTATTGACCAGGCGATCGCAATCGGATTGCAGGGACTGGCGATCACAGATCACCATAGTGTTGGCGGTTACAAAACCGCCCAAAACTGGCTCAATCATCCCAATCTCAACCCAAAACCCTCCCTCCAACTATGGAGTGGTGTAGAAATCAATGCTTATTTGTTAAAAACAGAAGTTCACATCCTCGGTTACGCCTTTGACCCCGATCATCCGGCTTTAGAACCCTATCTCCAAGGCCATGCTGTGGAAGGCAACGGCTATCAAGCTTCGGCAGTTATTGATACCATCCATGAAGCAGGCGGTTTAGCCGTTCTCGCTCATCCGGCTCGATATCGCTATCCAGCCACTGAATTAATTCCTGAAGCTGTCTATCTTGGCATTGATGGGGTAGAAACCTATTACGCTTATAATAATCCCACACCTTGGATACCGAGTCCCAAACAAACCAAGCAGGTTCGAGAACTGGGCGAATTCTATAATTTACTGCATACCTGTGGTACAGATACTCACGGTCGAAATATCCAGAAGCGATTGTAACGGGAATAGGGAATAGCCAGAGTCGAGCAGTGGGGGTTCTGCGCTCTCGCTAACACACCTTACCTCTATAGCAAGGGAAGAGAGAGTTAAGACATGTTCTGTTCCCTATTTCCTAAAACTACAATTTAGCTATCCTAACTTAACGAGTTCCTTGACTACGAATTAACTCCACCTCTTAAAATTTGCACCGCAGACAAATTCCTATCTCCTGACAACCCCTGCAAAAAGGGCGACTCTAGCACTTCTTCTCCAGAAAACTCTCGCGACTCATACAACCCTTCGACTAGCACAAATACTGTTATTCGTTCTTCCATGGGATCGACAATCCAATACTCGGAGATGCCCCTGGACTGATACTGTGAAAGCTTATACCGATAATCTCGGTTTGCGTTCTCTTTGCCTGGTGAAACCACTTCCACGACTAACTGAGGTGGAGGCATCTCCAAGCTAATTGTGGAGCGACTTGCTCCTTGTAGGGACTGCGCTCCTTCTTCTGACAACACTAACAGATCGGGCACTCTAACTGTTGGCCGAAGTCCACTCACCACTACTTCCGTCTTCATCCTCAAATAGTGAGGCAAAATTCCAATCTGTAGGAAATACGCAAACAGAAATGATTCAATACGCTGATTGCGATCGCTCTCTGGAGGCATAACTACCAACTCCCCATCTTCTAACTGATATACCGTATCTGTGCCATCATCATAATTTAGAAACTCCTCTAGACTCATACCCTTCACCTGCTGCAAAGCTTCAACTGCGACTACCATGTTTGCTCTACCTCCCAGACAATAATGGATCGAGACCTGTACTTATTTTATCAATTAAAAATTAAAAATTAAAAATGGGTTTTGGTGGTTGGTAATTACAAGTTAAGGTGATGTAAATTTTATCAACTCCCTCTTCCCTAACCACCTTTTACCAAAGCACTAAATAGGGATCGTCTAAGGTTTGGTTAGAGGTGGCGAGAACTTGCTTAAATTGATTCATCACGATCGCTCTTTGTTCTGGATTGAGAGTATATAATCCAGTTCCTTGAGCAATAAATAGGGGTTGATTAAACTCTAATTGAGGACTCAGGTAAAGGCGATCTGATGTTTTCGGAAGTAGTCCAGGGGGAAGATTGCCTGCGAGCAGTTTGCGCAAGCGATCGCCACAAACTGCCGTATTAATCCCCCGTTGTTCTAACAAGTAGAAAATCTGCCCCTCGGCGATCGCCTCATTAGGCATGACTCTGAGCAATTCTAACAACAGAAAATAATCACTATATTGATGACGTACTGTATTGAGAACTTGGGGATAGAGCGGTACATTCGCTAATCCATAAGCTACCCGACTACATTTAGGCGGTTGACCTTGTGGGGTACGGTCTTGGATAATTGCCGCGCTGGGTAGTTTTTGCCGTAACCAACGGGCGATCGCCACTAAAGATGCACTCCCCCCCGTACACAAAGCCTGGCGTATTGCTTGGGGGGCGACTCCCGTCTTGACAAACAGGCGATTAATCTCCCGATTCAGGGCACGCAAAAAAGGCACAAACACCTTCATCTCTAAATCGCGACGCTGAATAGTCCACTTTTGCTGCTTGAGGCGTACTGTAATCTGGTTTTGTGCCTGAAGTCTATGCTTAACCTCTCTGGCGATCGCCAATAACCCCTGACCCCAATCTGAACGTCCCAAATATTGACTAAAGTGATAACGGCTTTCTAAATCCACCTCTCCCACTTGGGGCAACTTTATTCCCTGCTCTTGCTCTAATGAAGCAGATAATAATGGATAGTCCACATTCAATAACAACTGAACAATAATATCCTGATCGATCGCATCTCCACCATAAGCCAAAGATCCCAAATGGAAATTTTCCGGCTTGAGTTGGGATTTGTTTAACGGAACATCCACCAGAGCAAACTCCGTCATCGTTGCTCCCGAATCTAGAATCAATGTTGCGCCTTGCCATTGAGTACCCTGAGCCGTATCACGCAACTCTGATATGACTAAAGCAATTGGCTCTTCTAAGAACAGAATTTGGTGAGGTCGATCGACCCAACCTGTCCTTAAAATTACCTCTCGCAGATTAAAGCGATAGGCATCACTCCAATGAGCTGGACAGCCCACAATCACTCCACTTAACTGATTCCAAACCTCTTGGCTATACTCTTCTTGCTCATTCGCCATCCCTTGCAACTGGGACACCATCTCCTCAATAATTGAGTCCCCATCGACCCCAGGTAAACCCCAGTCTAAGCAAAGTTTTAGAGATACCCCAACCTGGGTTCGCTCAGTTGGGAAACGCTCCCAGGGATAAAAACAGCGTGTTGAGTAATTGAGTAACACGGCTGAAATGCCGGTTGTTCCCCAATCGATTCCCAAATACCACAGCGGATTTTGCCCATCAGAATGGCTCTTCACACTTCTGCTCTCTCTCATTCTCAGAATTAATTTTTCTTCAAAGAATTCAATGGTGGCTCAGGATCGTCATCATCTGCAAACCCTTCAAAGACATCATTTAGGGTCAAGGTTTCTTCTAAAGTTTCTTCTACAGTTGTTCCATCAGGTTCACTTGATGCTGGTAGGGATTCATCTACGTTTACCGTTTCTCCCCGCAAAAATCCTTCAAACATGTTTTCTATCGTCGATGTGCCTTTTGGCGATCGCCCAGCGGATGGATCGATAGCATCCTTATTTCCCTGATTGTATTTTTCAAACACATTATCTACGGTAATGGATTTCGGCTCTTCGGTGTCTAAATTCTCAGACTCTTCCCCAAACACTGTATCGATACTTAAAGACTCCGGTAAGTTGAGACTGCTTTCATCCTCCCACAGACCAGTTAAATCTGCTGCTTCTTCCTCTGGAGTTGACTCCTGGAATGTTTGCTCTTCTGGGAATCCTTCAAATAAACTATCTACTCTTACTCCAGATTCAGAATTTTCTCGATCTTCAGGTTCTTCTTCTCCTGCCAAAATTCCTGACTCGGGAGGAGTTAAAATTTCATTGAGGAAATTCTCCGTATTCAGGGGAGTCTCCTCTTCATTCATAAGAGACTCTTCTTCAGGAGCGGAAATTGTGGGACTGGCGGGTTCTAAATTCCCAAATAGATCCGTAACTTGCTCTTCTGGAACTGACTCAGGAACGGGAGAAGTTCCCTCACCTTCGAGACTAAATAAATCCTGACTTAACTGTTCTAAGACTTCGCCCTGTAAATTTAACTGACTGACTTCCTGTGCTTCTTGGATCTCGGTGGGTAATAAGACTTCATCGGGAGAAGCAGAGATATAAAGATCTTCTGTGGCGTTTAAGGGGGCTTCGTCGGCCCAATGGGTTTCTAGGCTCTCCGATATAATCTGAGGTGGTGAATCTTCTTCGCCGAATAATTCCATAAAAGTTTCTAGAGATACCGGATCTTCTACTTGGGAAGGAGCCGGAGCGCCTTCAAATAAATCCGATTCTAGGACTGAAGAGGATGAGGATAAGTCAGTTTCAGGGATTTCCTCTGCTGCTAAAGGTTCTTGTTGCTTGTCTGTTTGGGCTTCAACATCACCTAGTCCTTCAAATAAATCTGATTCTAGGGTTTCGGCGATCGCCTCTTCATCTACGGGTTGCTCCCCTTGTTCTTCTGGTGCTGCGATCGCCTCTACATTCAATTCTGGCTCAGGTTCTTCGGCAATTTCATCCACTTCTGCCTCTTCTGCAAACTCTTGCAGGGGATCATCGGATTCTCCCTCATCTTCCCTTTCACCTGTTGTAAACCGATCGGAAGCAAACAGTGCATCATAAAATTCATCACCTTCCATCTCCTCTTCTAGGAGCCGATCGGCATCCGCTGATGGTTCATTAGAGAGTCGATCGATTTGATCCTCTTCGATTGCTGCAATTTCAACACTCTCTTCAACCTCTTCAAATTGTTCAAAAAACTCCAACCCGATCTCTTCATCAAGATCTACTAACTCTTCTAATTCCTCTGCATTCTCATCATCTATGGATTCCGGTTCAAAGCTATCCTCTTCCTCCTCAACCTCTTGGGCTAACTCAACCGACTCGGTTAAATGTTGGGGATCGCTAGGTTGGACAACAGGGCGATCGGGAGGATCTGAGGTTTGGGCATTTTGGGCTGCTCGATCGGTTTCAGGAGCGATCGCCGAAGGAGTCAGGGATTTTCCCCCACTCGGTGTTTCCAATGTTTCTCCCAAAGAGTCTTCAGAACGGCTTTGAATATAAGAAGATGCTTCTCGTCCTAACTGGGATGCTAACCGATTGACCAAGGCACTAAACATCACCTCGCCCTGTTGACCCAAGCTATACATATGCTCAACTCCTTGGGTCATTGATTCACTATAGCTTTGAAGATTACTTTGCAGTGTCTCAAAAACTACATTAATCGAGGCATCTAAGGTTTTGAGGAGTTTATCCGATTGAGCTTGCAGTGCCCTCAATTGTTCGAGTCGTTCTTGGGGAGTCAGCAGAGCTGGATCGGTGCTACTATCGGCAGCCAGAATTGGATCGTGGGGTTCGCGGGACTGATATTGCAGCAATTCTACCTGCAAATCCGCTAAATTCTGAGCTACCTGTTGGGTTAAACTTTGTGCACAGCGATCGATCAGAGTTTGGAAAAACTCAGTCATCATTTTCTGAGATTGACCCGACATCGCATTCTTGCCACGCTGTTGATCCAGATATTGCAGTTCCTGGCGCATCTGTTCCCGCTGGTTTTGTAGGGCAGCAATTTCTTCTTGCAAGGGGATCAGAATGCTCGATCGCAAATCTTGCACCACAGCTTGCACAATTTGTTGATTTGCTGAGTTCTGTGGTTCTAGTATAGGTTGGCGCTCTTGGGAAAGATCCGCCCCCAGTAAGGAAAGACGACGGCGACTGGCAGGAGTCGAACGGCTTGAGGGAGGAAGTTGACCTTTGGCAGCAGGGCGTTGAGTTGGGGAAAGGGGTAAACTGCCCAAATACTCCCGAACCCGTCTTAAAACTCGACGTTGTTGGCTCACCTCTCCCGCCATCACCCAGGGAAGGCGAGACTGGGTTTTGGATAGCACACTATCGATTTCTGTTATCAGTGCTTGACGCTGGTCAGTCTGAGGTGTCACAATCGTCATCCCTAACTATACGTTCGGTCGGTTTTGCTGAAGGTGGGCATACTGCAAGCAGTTTAAGTCAAAACTGGGTAAGAAGGGGGGATTTGATGCGAAAATTAACTTTATCTTACTTTATGAGTTCACGTTATTGAGGGCGATCGCCCCTATCGACTGATAAATCTTGTAGATTTTGAGGCACTTTACGTTATGATTGCCTTATCGTTTAGGTTGTAAACCCATGGCCTGCCCTCAGCCGTCGTCATTTCCGCTTTTAGTCTTTTAAATCGCACATTACCCCTATGGTAGAACGACACAAGTCTCGTGGTGAATTGAATCAGCGTGAACTCATTAAATCAGCCCCCTTTTTTGAAGGGTTACCGGAGGAGATTGTTGAACGGACGACGGCGCAAGTGGTGGTGCGAGAACATCCTTCTAACCAGGTCATCCTATTGGAAAATGATTGGGGTAGCTCGGTTTATTTTATTTTGGAAGGATGGGTTAAGATTCGCACGTATAATTTAGATGGTAAAGAGGTTACCCTCAATATTATTGGTAAGGGGGAGTTATTTGGAGAAATGGCTCCCCTCGAAGAGGTGCCACGCTCTACTGATGTGATTACCCTCGCTCCAACCACGATTGGTAATATGCCTGCTAGTGATTTTGTTAACCTAATTCATACAGAACCGAAGGCGGGTATCCGGTTAGCCCAATTGATGGCGCGGCGCTTACGACAAGTCAACCGACGGTTACGACTGCGGGAGTCTGATAGTACCTCCCGTGTAGCGGATATCCTCTTATTTTTGGCTGATGGTCAAGGAACGAAAACGGCTGAGGGTGTAGAAATTCCGAATCTTCCCCATCGGGAATTAAGTAGTTTGAGTGGATTAGCACGTGAAACAGTTACCAGAGTTTTAAGTAAATTGGAAAAGAAAAAGTTGATTGTGCGCCCCGATCGCGATACTCTTTGTATTCCAGATTTGGGTGCTTTAGAGCGACTGATGGTTTGATGGATAATAGGTAATAGGTAATGGGTAATGGGTAATCAGAAACCGGAGAGTCAGGTTAATCTGACCTTACCTCTAGTAGAATCAGCGTTTTTGGCAAGTACTTCTAGTCTGATTTGGTTGGTGAATTATTATTTTCCACCAGGGCCATTATTACGGATCTTTTTTCCCGTACCGATCGCCTTAGCCTATTTGCGCTGGGGAAGTCGCAATGCTTGGATGACTATGACGGTAACGGGTTTGCTCTTAACCGTTTTAATGGGGCCAACCCGCAGTATCCTGTTTCTAATTCCCTTTGGACTGTTGGGAGTGCAGTTGGGAATGATGTGGAAGCGGGGAGCGAGTTGGTTTGTATCTATTGGTTTAGGAACGCTGTTGGGAGCGATCGGATTTTTCTTTAAAATTTGGTTAGTGTCCATTCTCCTGGGTGAGGATTTATGGCTGTATCTGATGGCACAGGTGACTAGCTTGATCGATTGGATCTTCCTGAAGTTGGGATTATTGGCCGAGCCGGATATCACGATCGTACAGGCGATCGCCGTAGTCATGATTTTAGTCAATAATTTGATCTATTTGTTCGTTGTCCATTTGGTCTCTAGTTTGCTTCTCGAAAAGTTGGGTAACCCCATTCCATTGCCTCCCGCTTGGGTGGAAATTCTGTTAGATCGAGAGTAGTTTGGGGAATGGGGAATGGGGGAGAATCGAATGGTTCACTGATATGATTTCTGTTTACACTGAGTTCGATCGAGGGCAGTATTGGTTAAATAAGTATCGTAAAAGTCGCCCCCATTTTGCTTGTATTCTCGGTTTCACAGAAACGGCATTAATTCCAGGAATCTCTGCTGCCGGGGCAACGCCAGAAGACCGGCGCTATACCTGTTTGGCAGATGCTGAATTTTTATACAATGGGGTGACTCCGAAATATGCTTATCCGTTACCTCCCTTACATGCCGGTATTTCTCCCGTCTTTATCTCCCGTGCTATTTGTGAAGCGCTCCAGATTCCCATTACTTTGTTGAATGCGGGATTACCTATTCCTCCCCCTGTAGAAGCGGTAGATTTGGGGGGGACTCCTGCCTTCTGTGTCAGTAGCGGACAAGCTTTAGATCGAGAAAGGGTTCGTCATCTGTTTAACCAAGGGCAAAAATGGGGAACACAGTTAGCTCAACACACCGATTATTTGATTATCGGTGAATGTGTGGTGGGCGGAACAACCACCGCATTAAGTATTTTGACAGGGTTGGGATGGCCAGCATCGGGTAAAGTGAACAGTAGTCATCCCACCTGTAACCACGCTCATAAAATAGAGGTGGTGAAGCAGGGGTTAGAGCATGCAAGATGGTTCGATCAGCCCGGATCGGTGTGGGAATTAATGGCAGCAGTAGGCGATCCCATGCAACCGGTAGCTGCTGGAATGGCAATCGCCGCGAGTCAATATTGTGGTGTTCTCTTGGCTGGCGGCACTCAACTGTTAGCTGTGTATGGCTTAATGCAAGCTATTGCTCAGGAGGAAAACCAGATTTGGGATACGTCTGAAGTGGTGGTGGGAACAACGCGATGGGTGGCTGAAGATCCAACGGGAGACACGGTTGGTTTAGCGAAACTATTACCTCCAGTTCCATTGATGGCAACCCAACTGAGTTTTGCTAAGTCTAACTATCACTCCCTTCAAATGTATGAACAAGGGTTCGTAAAAGAAGGTGTTGGTGCGGGGGGTTGTGCGATCGCCGCTACCCTGTGCCAAAATTGGAGACGAAAAGACCTCCTTGAGGCGATCGAAACCTTAATCGACCGTTATTCTCATGGGTAATGGGTAATAGATAGATATAGGTCAGTCATTTTCCCTATTTCTTCCCTATTTCCTAGTTCCCAGCGCTAGAATTGAATCCGCTTAGACAGTAATTGCTCCTCTAGAGCAGCAATGCGATTATAAGCAGCGGTCAGTTGTGCAGTTAAGCGCTGCACTTGCAGTTCAGGAGATAAATATGCATCTGACCGGGATTCAGATATCTCACGACGGTTATCATAATCATCATCAACTAATACATCTTTATGATCCCAAATGGGGAGATCGGATAACTCATGAGTATAGGAATGATTACTACTACCCCGTTCTGGCAGATGAGTCTCTTCTGCTCGGAGATGGCTCGATCCAGGTTGAGATTCTAGCAAAGAGAATTTAGAATTAAGCCGTTCAATCGCATGGGACATGCTTTCTATTTTTTCCATCAGCATCATAATTTGGGTTTCCAAAATTTCCATGGGGGACTCCAGAAGTTACAGGTAAGGATTGTTCTCTACGATTTTAGATAGGCTTTGACAAGATTCTTGATTTATTTTTGAATCATTTAACTTTTAGTAAAAACTGTAAATAAATACTTAACATTTTCTCAGTTATGGATCGTCGAAGATTTTTGTCAGGAAGCCTGAAAACCGCGACTTTAGCACTATCGAGCCTATCATTGTCCTCAGTCTTGACTACGGGATGCAGTCCCACTGCCAGCTTAAAGATTTCTATTCTCAAGGGATCGATTCCAGCGACGTTAATCAATGAACTCAAAAAGGGACTACCGGAGAGTGTGAGTTTAGAAGCGATTCCGGTTAGTCAACTCGATCTCCTGTTTCAATCTCTGAAGCGAGAACCCAAGAATTCTGAGAATTCGCTATGGAGAAGTTTAGCTTTTTGGCAAACGGCTCCCTCTGCTCCGGATCTGGTGACGCTTGGAGATGTTTGGTTAAGGGAGGCGATCGCCAATCAACTCATTCAACCCATCGATACCTCTTTGCTCTCTTGGGATCAATTACCTAAAAGTTGGCAGAGCTTAGTAATGCGCGATCGCCAAGGGAATCTCGATCCGAATGGGGAAGTTTGGGGAGTGCCCTACAGTTGGGGAACCACGGCGATCGTGTATCGACCAGATCAATTTAAATCCCTCGGTTGGGAACCCACAGATTGGTCAGATTTGTGGCGAGAAGAATTGCAAGGTCAAATTTCCTTACTCAATCAACCCAGAGAAGTGATTGGTTTAACCTTAAAATCCCTCGGTTATTCCTATAACACTCCCGATTTAGAAACCATTCCTGAATTACTTCCAACCCTAAAACAACTCAATCGCCAAGTTAAATTTTATAGCTCCGACCAATATTTACAACCTCTAATTGAAGGAGATTCTTGGTTAGCTCTCGGATGGTCAACAGATATTCTATCGATCTTAAATCAGTACAAACTTAAAGCTATTATTCCCCAATCTGGAACTGCACTGTGGGCGAATATTTGGGTCAGTCCTAAGCTAAGTCCTAAGAACTCCGGTATTCAGGAATGGATGAACCAGTTTTTAAACTCGGATTTAGCCCTCAAACTCTCCCAATTTACCGATACCGCTTCACCTCTATTAATTACTACGAACCGCGATAGTTTACCTGCATCGATCTTTCAATCTGGAGTGAAGTTCCCCGATCCTACTATTTTTGCTAATAGTGAATTTCTCTTCCCTCTCTCTGAGCAAACTCAGCAGAGCTATACACAACTTTGGAAACAGATGCGGAGTAATGAATAATTGTTAATTAATACTACCAGCACGAGGCGCTCTAAAGTTCATGCAGAATAACCTTCTTTTTTTCAAGCGATACCCCTCTTTTGTCACTCTGCCGAATCAAGATAGGAATTAAGATAAGGGATTTAGGCTGAAGAAAAAAAGTATTGAAATTGATTGACACGGTGTAGCAATGGGCGAAGTGATGAGAGTAATTGCCAATCTGGGAAAA
>NZ_JAGHZH010000142.1:0-30862 GCF_017746885.1 Roseofilum sp. SBFL
CCGCAGGACTTGCGGTGTCAGTCTGTGGAGCGAGTGTAAGACCCGATCTGAGTAAATCTGTGAAGGCAACTGCTATGAAGCAGAAACCTAAATTGTGAGGTTTAGGAATCCCCGTGTCTTTAGACCGGGGAGGATGTCAACACTACGGATGCTGCAACCGGCAAAGCAGAATTGCAGATCGTTCGAGGTGAGCCATGAGCCAGGCCTATGTCATTTATGCTGATATCTGTTGCCTCAACCGTCCACTGGATGACTTGCAACAATCAAAAGTCAAACTTGAAGCTGAAGCAATGCTGTCTATCCTCCAAAAATGCGAAGATCGAGAGTGGTTACTACTCAGTAGTGATGCAATTCGGTTTGAAATCGCCAGAAATACCGATTCATCCAAGCAAGAACAGCTAGAAGCTACCTTATCCATTGCTCAAACCCATCTCTCCTCCACGCCAGAAATTGAAACTTCTGCCCAGGAGTTGATGCAGCTAGGATTTAAGCTCTACGATGCCTTGCATTTGGCATTTGCCCAGTCAGCGTCCGTCGATATTTTTCTGACCACCGACGATCGACTTCTGCGAAAAGCCAAGCAATATCCTGAAATAGTGACTATCCCGGTTGAAAATCCAGTTGTTTGGTTGATGAACCGATTACAAGAGGAAAATACAAACCATGAAACAAGCTGAAATTAGAAAAAATGGCTACAAAGCTTTGATTGATTCGCTCGGAGTCGTTGGTATGTTGCGCTTCCTTCAGCAACTCGAAGTTGGCAGCGGTGACTACACGCTGGAACGGCATCAAGCAAGCGTTCCCACCCTTGAAGAATTTCAACAATTTACCCATACAGTCTATAAGCCTTAATATAACTTTTACGATGTCCCGTATCTTTGAACATTTTTCGTGTTTAAGTCCCGATAACCGATCGCCTAGTCCTTTGGAACTAGACCGCTCTAGTCTTTTTGTGAAGGGGGGGTTAGTGCTAGTGTGAGGTGGATTTGGGTGTTTAGAGTCAGGTCATCCTCTAGCTGTGTTTCCTAGGATGGAGACAAGTTCAAGGAGGTACTGACGATGTTACAGAATGTTCCTGAGAAGCAGATGAGAAAGGTACGATCGCTGTTGGCGATCGCCTGGTTGCTTTTAATTGTGTCTCTGATCTATGACCCCATTTCACCCCTGTTAACCCATCCCGATACCCACTGGAGCTTACTGCGTCTCGATCCGAGGTTATTCGATCCCAAAGAGTGTCACGAGGTGATGACGGTGCAAGGGCAGTGTTTTATTGAGCGTCCCTATGCGATCGCCACCCGACTCTTTTGGGGGGTCATTATCGGTGCAGTCATCTGTATCGTTTTTCTCTTCGGTCATGAAAGTTGGCGCAGAATGTGTCCCCTATCCTTCTTTTCCCAACTGCCTCGTTTATGGGGAATTCAACGGCAAAAACAAACCACCAATCCTCGCACCGGTAAAGTGCGCTCTGAAGCAGTAAAAATTGACCCCAACTCTTGGCTTGGTCGCCATCATATCGCCTTTCAGTTTGGATTTCTGTTTGTCGGTTTGTGCCTGAGAATGTTATTTTTAGACTCCCATCGTCTCCTGTTGGCTGCTTTTCTGAGTGCCACTATTTTAGCCAGTATAATTGTCGGCTATTTATTCGCGGGTAAAACCTGGTGTCAATATGTTTGCCCCATGGGGCCAGTGGAATTATTCTACACCGGTCCCAGGGCATTATGGGGCAGTCCGGCCCATGAAAAAACCACCTCTAAGATTACCCAATCCATGTGCCGGGCGATCGATGAAACCGGGAAAGAAAAAAGTGCTTGCGTTGCCTGTAAATCTGCTTGCTTTGACATTGACGCAGAACGCAGTTATTGGGACTCTTTGAAAGACTCACAGCGTAAGTTTTTCCATTATGGCTATGTGGGGCTAGTGTTGGCATTTTATTTATATTACATTTTCTATGCTGGGGACTTAGACTACTTTTTCTCTGGGGCTTGGACCCATGATGGGGAGCAAGTGCAACGAATCTTGACCCCTGGATTCTATGGATTCAATCGGGCAATTCCCATTCCCAGATTGATTGCCGTTCCTCTGACATTTTCAGTGTTCACGTTAGGGAGTTATGGAATCTTATGCCGTCTAGAAAAAGCCTATAAAGCCTATTGTCTACGCCAAGACCGAGAATTTTCAGTAGAAAAAGTGCGCCATCATCTATTTTCATTTTCCACCTTTGTGACATTTAACTTTCTCTTTTCTGTGGGAACCCATTCTACGTTAGAGTTATTTCCAAAATGGCTAGAGTGGGGAATTCAAGCTCTGGTTCCAATTTTAAGCGCTGCCTGGTTTTATCGAACTTGGAATCGCTCGTTAAGTACCTACCATAAAGAGAGTGTAGCCAGTAGCTTGCGTCGGCAACTGAGTAAGTTAGACTTCAATTTTTCTGAATTCCTAGAAAATCGTTCTTTAGAGGATCTCAAAGCAGAAGAAGTCTATGTTTTGGCTAAGGTACTGCCTGGATTTAGTCAAGGGTCTAAGGTGCGGGTTTACCAAGGAATTTTGCGGGAAATGTTGGAGAAGAAGATGACAGGTTCTCAGGAGTCTTTAGAGTTGTTGACTCAGGTACGCTTGTCTTTGGGAATTGGGGAAGAGATGCATTTTAAGGTACTATCTGAGTTGGGGGAAAAGTATCCAGAGCTGTTATATGGCGATCGCCCGTTAATTCAGATGTCAAGTTTGTCCCTTTCTTCTCCCTCAAAATAAAGCTAGAATCGGAGTGGAGTCTTTCATCTAAAATAGTGCATTATCGATGGATGAGGGCATGGGGTTATTCTTCCCCTTCCTCTCCATCTTTTTCTAATGCATCAAATTAGATAAAAGAATTCACTCCTGCTATACTAGAGAGTATCTATAATATTACAGCGCTTCGCGCTAAGGAATAGGGAATAGTTATGACCCAAGCACAAAATCAATTTGATGTCACCCAGTACTTTGATGAAAACTTTTCTGCTCAATACGATCGTAAAATTCACTCATTTTGTCCCAGTTATGATGCTTTACATCAAATGTTAATCTCTTGGTTGCAAGAATTACCAGAAAATGCTAATTTTCTTTCGGCAGGGGCTGGAACTGGGAAAGAAATCGTAAACCTCGGAAAAGTTTTTCCCAACTGGAGTTTTGTTGCTGTTGATGCTTCTTGCGATATGCTCAATGCTTGCCATCAGAGGATCAAAAATTTGGAGATGGAGAGTCGAGTCACATTGGTCAACAGCAAGGTGAATGACTATAAATTCCCCGGTGGATTTGATGGCGCATCATCTATCTTTGTTGCTCACTTCATTAGAGATAAGCAAGAAAAGTTAGCCTACTTCAGTTCACTTGCTAGGAATTTGAAGCCCGGGGCAATTCTAGCGATCGCCGATCTGTTTGGCGATCGAGAAACGCTTGAATTTCGTCGATTGCTGAATGCTTGGCTCATGTCTTACGCACGCCATGGTATCTCTGAAGAGCAATTGGATCGGGATCGAGAACATATAGAAAGAGATGTAGACTTTATCTCCGAGAGGGAATTATTTTCTCTTTTAAATCAGGCCGGCTTTATCAAGCCCCTAAAATTTTACCAAACCTATCTATTTGGCGGTTGGATCGCCACTCGAAGCAGTTGAATTAAAAAGATAGGCGCGATCGCCTATCCAATTCTAACGTTGTTAGCAGATTGTCGATCGACAGAGCCACCCTACCCGCCTTGGGTTATCTGTCTTCAGACAAGTCTCGCAATTGTTCTCGATATTGGGCTAGCATGGCTTCCATTTGTTGGAGTTGTTCTTGCAATTCTTGGTTAGTTGCTTGCAATTCTTCCTTAGCTTTTCTTTCTTGTGCAGCACTCTCCCCAGGCGTTAGAACTAACTCACCTTCAGGCGTAAACCAACGGAGTTGTTGGCGATAAATTCCTAAATATAATCCTAACGGCTCACTCCACAACAAGCCTTGTTCGTTGGGTTGAATTTCTTCATATTTGCCATTGACTAAATGGAAGCCTTTGAATTCTAAACTTTCTGGGTTGGGGTCAAACCAGAAATAGTTGGGAGTGCCAAAGGTGTCTTGGTAAATTTTCTTTTTCTTTGTACGGTCGGTTTGGGCGGTACTTGGAGATAAAATTTCAACAATCGCATCGGGATACTTGCCCCCTTCTTGCCAGACGACCCAACTTTTTCGCGGTTTGCGCTCGGTGTTCATAGCGACGAAAAAATCCGGGCCGCGAACGCGGGGAACATTCTGTCCGGGAGGAGTGTAATAAATACTGAGGTTACCGGCAGCAAAGAAGTCTTGGCGAGATTGCCAATGCCACTCTAAACTGTTTAGCAGTACCATCAGTTGGGCTAAGTGGAGATAACTTTCCAATTCCGGTTCATCACTTTCTATTTCACCTGAAGGAAAGATAGCATCTTCTGTGATTTCGGGTACAGGGGTTGTTGGGTGCTGAGTTTCGATAATAGACATGGGCGATCGCGTGCCAGGTTTCTCTTAAAATAAAGATGTATTATAACTTGGAAACTGCTATGGCTCCATCTCTTCCATCCCTGAGCGGTGCTGAAATTCGGCAAACCTTTCTCTATTTTTATCACCAGCGCTCTCACAAGATTTTACCGAGCGCGTCCCTCATTCCTGAAGACCCGACCGTATTATTGACGATCGCCGGAATGTTGCCGTTTAAGCCCATATTTTTGGGCCAGCGTGCGGCTGAAGTTCCCCGTGCTACCACGTCTCAGAAATGTATCCGCACCAATGATATTGAGAATGTGGGACGTACTGCCAGGCATCATACCTTTTTTGAGATGTTGGGCAACTTTAGCTTTGGGGATTATTTTAAGGAACAAGCGATCGCCTATGCTTGGGAACTCTCCACCAAGGTGTTTCAACTCCCCCCAGAGCGTTTAGTTGTCAGTGTATTCCGAGATGATGATGAAGCCTTTGCTATCTGGCGCGATCGAATTGGCATTCCCGCCTATCGCATTCAGCGCATGGGAGAAGAGGATAATTTCTGGAAATCCGGCCCCACTGGCCCCTGCGGCCCCTGTTCGGAAATTTACTATGATTTTCACCCAGAATTGGGAGATGAAACCTTAGATCTCGAAGATGATACCCGATTTATTGAATTCTATAACCTGGTTTTTATGCAATATAACCGGGATTCTGAAGGCAATTTAACGCCCCTGCAAAACCAAAATATTGATACGGGACTGGGGTTGGAGCGGATGGCGCAAATTCTCCAAGATGTGCCCAATAATTATGAGACAGATTTGATTTTTCCGATTATTGAAGCCGCAGCTCAATGTGCCGGAATTGAATATGACAAAAGTGATGAAAAAACGAAGGTTTCCCTGAAAGTGATTGGGGATCATGTGCGCGCTGTGGTACATTTGATTTCTGATGGCGTGAGTGCGTCCAATATTGGCCGGGGCTACATTCTGCGTCGGTTAATTCGTCGGGTAGTGCGTCACGGCCGGTTGTTGGGAATTACGGAATTATTTACGGAAAAAGTGGCTGAAGTGGCGATCGCCCTTTCCGAAGGAGCTTACCCCAATGTGCGGGAGCGGGAAACCCTGATTAAATCGCAATTACAGCAGGAAGAATCGCGCTTTTTAACCACCTTAGAACGGGGTGAAAAGCTGCTGCAAGAGATGATTGAAAAGGTCTTAAAGGCAGGACAAACGGAAATTTCGGGTAAAGACGCATTTAAGCTTTATGATACCTACGGTTTCCCCTTGGAATTAACCATGGAAATAGCCGAAGAACAAGGGTTGACCGTAAATCAGGAAGGGTTCAACTCATCGATGCAACTCCAAATAGAGACTTCTCAAGGGGCCCATGAAACCATTGATTTGATGGTGCAAGGGTCTTTGGATCGGTTGGCTGAACATATCCATCCGACTCAGTTTACGGGATATACGGAACGGTCGGGGATGGCGCAAATTCAGGCCCTTTTAGTAGACGGAAAGTCCGTGGAAATTGCTGAAGCGGGAATGTCAGTACAAATCGTCTTAGATAAAACTCCATTTTACGCAGAATCTGGGGGGCAAGTGGGCGATCGCGGTTATTTGTCGGGATCGGATGTGTTAATTCGGATTGATGATGTGCAAAAAGAGTCGGATTTCTTTATCCATTTTGGCCGTATTGAACGGGGAATCGTAAGCCTGGGAGACTCAGTAACCGCGCAGATTGACCGCGCTTGTCGGATGCGGGCCCAAGCCAATCATACAGCGACCCATTTGTTACAAGCCGCCCTGAAGAAAATTGTCGATCCTGATATTGGTCAAGCCGGGTCTGCGGTCGGGTTTGACCGTCTGCGCTTTGATTTCAATTGTCCCCGCCCTCTCACAGCTCAGGAGTTAGAACAAATTGAGGATTTGGTGAATACTTGGATTAGTGAAGCGCACGGGGCGGATGTACAAATTATGCCTTTCGATCGGGCGAAGGATAAGGGTGCAACAGCCATGTTTGGCGAGAAATATGGCGATACGGTGCGCGTGGTGGACTATCCAGGGGTGTCCATGGAGTTGTGCGGGGGAACCCACGTGCAGAACACGGCAGAAATTGGCTTGTTTAAGATTGTCTCTGAAACCGGGATTTCTTCAGGAGTGCGCCGGATTGAGGCGGTTTCTGGGGCTGCGGTGCGGGAGTATCTGCAAGTGCGAGATGCGGTGGTTCGGGAATTGGGCGATCGCTTTAAAGCCAAACCCGAGGAATTGGTGGAGCGGGTGAGTAGCCTGCAAACTGAGTTAAAAGCAACACAAAAGCAGTTAGAGCAAGTACAGGGAGAATTGGCGATCGCCAAATCGGATCAATTGCTTTCCCAAGCAGAATCTGTCGGTGAAGTACAGGTATTAGTTGCACAGCTTGATGTCGATCCCAATTCCCTCAAAACGGCTGCCGAACGGTTATTACAAAAGCTCGGTGAAGGCGCTGTCGTTTTAGGTTCCGTTCCCGAAGCTGATAAAGTCAGTTTAGTCGCTGCCTTCAGTAAATCCGTCAATCAAAAGGGCTTACAAGCCGGTAAATTTATCGGTCAAATTGCCAAAATTTGTGGCGGTGGAGGCGGTGGGCGACCCAATTTAGCCCAAGCCGGAGGGCGCGATCCCAGTCAGTTACCCACAGCTTTAGAAACAGCGAAAACCCAGTTAACCGAAGCCCTCTAATCTCTAGTTTATGTAGGGTGCGTTACGCTGTTGCTCACGTACCCTACTGCTTAAAAATTTATCCATTACCAGCGCGTAGCGTTATAGTGCCATGAACGAATTGATCGCCACTTCTAACCGAGAAACTCAATTACGTTGGACAAGTTCTGACCTGGATTTACTGCCTGATAATAGCAACCGCTATGAAATTATTGATGGAGAACTATTCGTGACTAGAGCGCCTCATAATAAGCATCAAGATACCTGTGGAAATCTTTACTATGAGTTGAAAACTTGGTCAAAAAGAACTGGGTTAGGGTATGCAGTTATGGGTGCGGGTGTATTGTTTAGTGAGGGGGATGATGTGATTCCGGATGTGATTTGGATGCAGAAGGAAACGTATACGTCCTTAGTTGATGAATCTGGACATTTCCGGGGCGCACCTGAACTGGCGATCGAGGTTTTATCGGCAGGTACAGAAAATGAAAGGCGCGATCGCCAAGTGAAGTTAAAACTCTATTCATCTAGGGGAGTTTTAGAATACTGGATTGCTAACTGGAGAGCTAAACAGATAGAGGTCTATCGCCGCAAGAATGGGGTTTTGAAATTAGAATTAACTCTATTAATTGAGGATGTGTTAACCTCTCCTTTTTTGCCTGAGTTTGCTTGTCCTTTGTCGGAAATTTTTATAGAAGAATATTAAGATTGATACAATCCGGATGGGTCTATTGTTCCCTCCCCCCTGTCTCCCTATCCTTTACCAAAAATAACCGTCTTCGATGGTGGTTTGGCCGTCAGTGGGGTTGTATTTCAGTAGATATTCGCGAGTAATGGCTTCTTGATAGCGTAGATTTTTGACTTCAGTTGGGGCAATTTCGGTATCAGTAGACAAGAGAATAACTTGATGGGAGGCGCTGGGAAAGTAGCGCTCGATCAGGTTTTGGCGGTGGGAGGAATCTAGGCGACCAAGTGGAGTATCAATAGCTACGGGAAGTTGGCGACCGGAGACTCTAGCCAGTCCCCAAAGAAAGGCGATCGCCAATAATTGCTTTTCTCCAGCAGATAGGCGGTGTTTGGGCAGGGGTTGCCCCTCGCAATCATACAAGGATAAGCTGTAATCTTCAGTACTAATCACGACGCGCTGAACGAGGTCAGATTTGTGAAGTAGGTAGCGGAAGCATTCAGTAACTTGGTTTTCAAGCTTATTGAGCTTTTTCAGAGTCAATTTTTCTCGATATTTTTCTAGTATCGTTTTCACCCTAGCAATGGAATTGATGATATGGGTCGCATTTTCCCGCTTCAGAAATTTATCGCTGTACTCTTTGAGTTGCTTTTTCGCTTCGTCGATGCTGCGCTCAAGCTCTCGCAGTTGCCGATGTTTGTATTCTAAATCAATTTCTAATTTGGTCTTTTTGTCGTTGGTTTGTTCTTTTTTATTCATTAATTCTTGGTAGCGTTCGGGAGAAGCAGCCACGGTGAGTTTGCGCTCGATATCCATCAGTTGCTGTTCTAATTTTTCTAGATATTTGGATTCCGCATTGGCTTTTTCCCGTTGCGTGGGAATATCGTAGATCATTAGTTTTTCTAGGGTTTCTAGCTCTTCGGGAGTGGCGTGCAACCAGGTGTTTTCGGGGGCTAGTATTTCTTGAGCTAAACTGTGGTAATCTTGCTGTAAAAAAGCTTCAATATCTGTGGTTTGGGAATCTGGAAGTTGCAGGGTATGCAGATAGTCGAGCAAACGGCGATCGCGCTCCTGAATGCGATCGCGCGAAATTTCTGCTTTCAGGGACTCCTGTTCCGCTTTTCCTTGAGCGATCGCCGGCTCGATCAGGTCTTCAATCAAGCTCAGGGGTAAGGAGCTGGCAGCTAAACTCACCAGTGCATCCCGAGTCTGTTGGATTTTGGCTTCCTCGCTCTTTTTCTGTAAGTCAAGCTGATGGCGTTCGGCGGCGATTTTCCCCCCTTCGGAAACAAAGGTATTTTCGGCTTCTTTAGCCTTTTTAACCGCCCGTTTGAGCATATGTTCTGTATTCTTAATTTCTTGGGCAATGCGCTCCTTGTCCCCATCATAACCCTTGAGCTGGCGGTCAATTTCCTCTAAATTACCCAATTCCTGCTTATCCGCGATCCGCTTTTGGTGACGACGGGATAAGATCTCTAAGTCGGTATCCAGGCGATCGGCTAATTCTAATCCCAATAAAGATTGAATGGCTTGCACAACTAACGGAGGAGGAGCATCAAGATCGGCCAATTCTTTCACCTGTTCGCCATCAAATAAAAACAGATTAGAAATGCCCAAAGGTAACAAGTTTTCGATATAATCATCCCAGGTGTCTCTGAGGGTATTTTCGGGAAATTCACCCTTACCATTCAGAATTCCCAGGGTATCTTTACTGTCTTGCCTTGTCCAATAGCGGATGATTCGCAGTTCAGTATAGAATTGAGAGTCAGGATCATCAGGGTTTAGAGTATCCGTTTTAGCAATTTTACTGCTATCGCCAGAAATAATCTGCACTAACAGTTCTAACCGAGTTTTTTCTCGATCTTCAATATGGCGGTTAACACATTGTTTCAGAAAATTACTGTAACTGAGATTTCCTCGTGTAGAACATTCGGCGCGATGTCCATAGAGAACTAAGCGAATGGCATCCATAAGGGTGGTTTTCCCTCCTCCATTCATTCCTCCTAACAGCAGTATAGGTTTACCATCGTTCGGACGCAGGTTGAGGACTTGTCTCCCCTTATAAGGGCCGAAGTTTTCTAAAACAAGTTCCAAGAAAATCATATCAATTAAAAATGATGGGGTTTTTAGCGTAATTAGAAACCGGGTTTCTGATTATAGGGATTCAGACGAGGAACTAAATTTGATGTCTCCCCAACCTAAACTGAGTTGTTGAGTTGGGGGTTCGGGTTCGGGTTGGTTGTCTGGATGGTTCGGATTAGCTTTTTCAGGATTTTTAATGAAGTATTCGACTTTCTGCGCGTCCCCTTCTAAAGCGGCGTTTTTGATAGCATGTTGAAGATAGGCATCTTTCAGGGCTTCATTTTGTTCGCGAGAACTCGATTTAAAGCACTTGCTCAAAGCATCATAAATACCGGAGCGACTGCCTTTGTTTTGATATTGGCGTTCGGTATTGAGCAGTCTCGCCAGTAGCTCAAATTCCATGGAGTCCTTATCAGTGACTTCTTCTAGAACGCTCCACTCGTCTATACCGAGCAGGGTACGATCGCCCTCTGGACGGCGATCAATAAATTCTTCTCCCGTAACTTCTTCATAAATTCGCGGTAAGCTATCCTCAAATTCATGTTTTTCTTCTAACCAAATGCGGCGAATTTCGCTCAATTCTTCCAGAGTTATCAATGTTATTTCTCCCATTTCTGGCGGTGCAGTTTTGCGAACTTTTACCTGTACTTCGAGCAGTCGTCTCAGTAAGTATTCGCGCCATTCTTTTTTATAGGGGCCGGGAATGGGTTGAAGTTCTGTGTTTTTATCTGTTCCCTGTATTTTGCGTTCAAACAGTTCTACTTTTCCATAAATGCGCCGAAAATCTCGTCTGTCTCGATCATCTTTTAAGTCTAGTTCATTGCGAATATCTAAAAGGGGTTGCAGCCATTCCTTTTCTTCATCATTTTGGATCATCGCTTCCATTGATTTATCCTTATTTACCATCGTACAAACCCAGCAACCAAACCGAGAACTTCCACAACTCGGAGTTGAAGTATCGACGACTAGGGGGCATTCGTTATCGGCAGTTGCTCCCCGATACATAGAAAATAGATCTTTGTTGTTGATTCCCCAAGGATTTTCCCATTGCATGAGGTACATCCAAACTTCATCGGTTCGCCAATCTTCAATTGGGCTATATATTAAGGAATTAGGTAAGCAGGGATTAGGACTTAAGCGCTCACGCACTCTTTTAGCTTCATATTTTTCTATCCGTGTTGCACGTACAAAACTTTCCGCTTTACGAATTCCTAAAACAACAATAGTTTCACCATAAGTTCTAATCACGTCTCGGATAAAGAAGTTCACTGGCTGAATTTTCATTCTATCTGTACACCACCGAAAACCTGGGCGAGGCGCAGGATACCCTTTACCCAGCAAACAAACCCAAAAACTATCTTTGAAATTTGGATAAAGTAAGTGAGCCTCAATGGGCATTGCCTGCTCTTTTGCCGACTTTCTAAGATTTCTGATCGATTCTTTTACCCAAGCAGCAACAATAGGATTTTCAACTAAAGTATCTGTGGTGATGACATGAACCGTTTTAGTTCTGCGCTCTATCGGTAGTCTAGATAAGGCATTCCAGATAAGCTGTAAAATTACGGTTGAATCCTTACCACCACTGTATCCTATCACCCAAGGAATTTCATCTAGACAGTAAAGATCCTGAATTTCCTCAATGAGTTTCTCAATCGTAATGATAAACTCATCAACGGTACGCTGTGGCAAGAGTGAAGGCTGAGTTGCTGTCATGACAAAAAATCAGTATTTTGGGAGTTGGTAATGTGACTTTTTTTTGTTACCATATTAAAATATCAGTTAGTTACAAGTTTTTACTAGATTCTTACAATATGTCTACACATAGTGACTCAAACACCCAACAGCCATTAGCACTTGATGAAGTTTTAAGCCCCTACTTTGCTCAATACTACCAACATAGGTGCTATCCTGCCTTAATTTTTTATCAAGGAGGCCGGAAGATGTTACAAATCAATGTTCCTGCTTACGATCTATCGAATCTTTTACAAGCTAAACCTTCTACCAAGAATAATCCAGATTCTGGAAAAAATCGTCCAGTTTTACAGAAACATGCTGAAGAAATTAAAAAATATATTCTAGAAAGGGTTCGCAAAAATAGGCCATGGGTACTAGGAACAATCACAGCTAATGTTGATGGTTCCCAAATTAAGCTTATTGAATTAGGGCGAGGTATGGGTTTAGTCGTGATTCCCGGTAATGTGAAGTTAGACATTACTGATGGACAACATAGAATCCGTGCAATCGATGACTTAACAAGGAGTCCAGACATCCAAATCATTGGAAATCAATATTTTCCTATCACTTTGATTCTAGAATCAGACCTAAAACAATGTCAAACTGATTTTCGTGACATGGCATATACTAGACCTTTGGACAAATCCCTACTTGTATCATTTGGAGAATTTGAAGGGCGAATCGGTATAGCTAAAAAATTGATTGAAGTTGTCCCAATGTTTTTCAAGAAAACTGAGCAATCCGAAGTCACACCAGCCACACGAAAAGAATACAAGCTAATTTATAAGATTAATTATATTGTTCAATTTGTGAGTTGTGCTTTCAGTAATAATAATAAAGCAGAACTGAAAGATTATGATGTTGAAGCTTCATCTAATGTTTTGGTTAACTGTTGCAACGAATTTTTCCAAAATTGTAGTGACACGAAGTATATTTTTGAAACTGAGTTTGAAACTTTAACTTGGGAAGATGTGGTCAGATTCCAAAATCAGTGTATTTTGAGTATAAGTGCTGGCTTACAAATTTTAGGACATTTATTTTATCTGACGTATGATTCCCACCAAAATGTTTTTGATTCTCACAAAGTATGGAAACTCTCTCAACTAGATTGGTCAATAGGTAGTAATTTATGGGTAGACAATTTAGTTAGACCAAACCCAACTTCTAGAGATCCTAACAAACGATACAAAATTTTATCTGGCAGAAACAGTATGATACCAGCCGTGAACCGAGTTAAACAAGAATTAGGGTGGCTTGATACTCCTGAACCTTTCTAAACTCCTTCAATTCAATATAACTTCCCATGCCTTCAACTCACCCGTCAACATCGATTTCCAAACCGGTATTACCTCCGACATCACTCGCCAAAACTGTACCTTCTTCCCCCACTACCTCTTTAGTATTACACACTTTTTAAAAAACAATTCAAGTTTTAGAAAACATTGAAGATAAGGTTGCTTATCTTCTCGCTTGCGTCCCCATCTTCCCATTCCCCACCTAAACTGAGAGAGAACAGGACAATTGGGAGTTTATCATGGATACACAATCCACTCAGGTGGCTTTAGCGGTTCTGTATCGCGAAAATCGTTATCTGATGCAATTGCGCGATCGCATCCCAGGCATCCTATATCCAGGATTTTGGGGCTTGTTTGGCGGTCATTTAGAGCGGGATGAGTCCCCAGATGAAGGTATCCGACGGGAATTACGCGAAGAAATTGCCTATTGCCCCCCACACTTGGATAAGTTCGGCTGTGATAGCGATCCGGGGATTGTGCGCCATATTTATCATGGCGCGTTAACCGTGCCACTGGAAAAATTAATTTTGGGTGAAGGATGGGATATGGGGTTAATGACTCCTGAACAAGTGCGGGAAGGAGAGGCATTTTCAGTCAAAGCCAATGAAGTTCGCCCCTTGGGAACCCCCCATCAACGCATTGTCCTGAGCGTAATTAACGCCGGTTTGGGGTAAGTTGTTGCACTTGGCGAGCATCAACCAGAATAGCTAAAAAACCGCGATCGCTTAACGACATTAAGGTAGCTGTAGCTTCTTCTTGATTGCTACTCTGGAGTGCCAGTAAATAAGAATTACCCTGGAAATTCACCCAAGGAATCGCCTTGTTCAGAAGGATTTGCAGTTGCTGAGGAGCATCCTGTCGATTGTTGGCATTGACTAATACTGCAAACCCCGAACCGAGGGGCGAGCCGGGGTTGCTTGGCAAGACGGGGGGATTGAATGGACGAGTCCCAATTTGACCTAGGGGGGGTGCAACCATAAAAGCGGGTAAGCCCGTATTCTCATAAATATATTGGCTCCAACGCTCACTCACCTGGGCGTTGGCTAAGTTGCGGATTTGGGTAACAATTTCGTTATTATATTGGCAGATTTGGGCCGTTTGATTGGAGGGTAAGAGATAGTTCAGCAGCAGTTGTTGGCTAGAGGGGTTGGGTGTGCGCACGAAAACCATATATTCCCCTGGGTTTGGCGGAGGACAGGAAAAGCGGTTAGTTTGACTCCAGGCAGGAATAGAAGAGAGGAAAAACGTCGATAATCCGGCGATCGCACTCACCAATTGAGTCAGACTAGAGGAGTTAGGGTAAAAAGGCATAAGAGTAGAATAGAGTCTTTGAATGGGTAATCTTACCCTTGAGCTATCTTTGCCTACTGCCTAACCCGTTTAGTCTGAACAGGTTATCCGTCTTAGGAAACTTAAGACGAGGCAACAAGGGAAGCTTTGGGGTCAGGAATAGCATCTGATGGGGCTTCAAATTCACCCGTCAGCACATATTCTAAGCGAAGTTTGAGCCAAGTGATAAGTTGAGGATCTGTTGAGATAATCGCGGCTGCCGGTTGGGGGCATTTGGCTTTAGCCCCTGCAAGTTCAGGTGCTTCCAGAAATGCCGGTTGAGCAATTAACCAAAAGTCAATATCTTTTTCTTTCTCTTTGTAGTTACGGGTTCTTTCCCGAAAGACTTCTTCGAGAGGTTCGTCTTCCATGAGGAATTTCTTGCTGGCGAGGACGTAGTGATAAGTGGTCATAGGGTTTGGTTTGGATGAACACAGAGTGTTATTTTACCGGTAAATGGTTATTGGGAAAAGGCAATGGGTAATGGGCAATGGGCAGTAATTTCCGTGTCCTTGCCCCCCATTCCTAAGGTGTGGTGCCGAGGATAGCGTGTTTCATCTCTCGAACCGCTCGTTCTAGGCCGACTAGGACAGCCCGGCTGATAATAGTATGGCCGATGTTGAGTTCTTCCATGCCAGGAATACAGGCAACGGGGTAAACGTTCCAATAAGTGAGACCATGGCCAGCGTTTACTCGTAATCCTAGGGTACAAGCTCTATCACAGCTTTGGGTGAGCAAATCCAGTTGTTCTTGTTGTTCATGCTCTTGGTGCGCTTCGGCGTAGGTTCCGGTATGGAGTTCAATAAATTTGGCTTTGATGTCCGCTGAGGCTTTGATCTGGTCAAGGTTCGGATCAATGAAGAGGCTCACCGGTATGCCCGCATTTTGCAAGGTTTGTACCACATCGGCAAGACGCTTTCCTCCAGCGATAACGTCTAAACCGCCTTCTGTGGTCACTTCTTCTCGACGTTCCGGAACCAGCGTGATATAGTCAGGTTGGATTTCTAAGGCGATCGCCACCATTTCCTCCGTAGCCGCCATTTCTAAGTTCAGATGAGTCCGCACCGTCTGGCGCAATAATTGTACATCTCGGTCTTGAATGTGGCGACGGTCTTCCCGAAGATGCACCGTAATCCCATCTGCTCCACCAAGTTCTGCGAGTACTGCTGCTGCAACCGGATTGGGTTCTACGGTTTTGCGAGCCTGGCGGATAGTAGCAATATGATCGATATTTACACCTAGGGTGGGCAAAGATCTATCTCCTCTGGGTTAATCTCATGGGTTTTCTATGGATTATTCTACTCTAATTTGGTGAAATGAAACTTGAATCAAAAACGAGTAATCTCCCAGACATCCTTCAATAGATCCTAATTTTTAAAGCTCCATCGAGTCTGTGGTTTGCTCCGCCGATCCCCCATCACAGCACAAAGCGCTGTAATTGCTCATGACTCCTCTCGGTTCTGTTGTTCAAGGTTCCCTTTCTAAAGGATTAGAAGTGCGCTTGCATCCCGATGTATCGGTTGAAGAAATGCGGGTGGGCAAGTTTTTGGTGATTCAGGGGAGGAGATCGCGGTTTTTCTGTCTCTTGACTGATGTAACCTTGGGAACGGCAAGTCCGCGCATCTTAGCCAATCCCCCCGATCCGAATAACTTCTTTTTGCAAGAAGTGTTAGCTGGCAGTAGTACCTACGGAACCCTAGAAGTTACTCCCATGCTGATGATTACCCCAGAAGAACAGACCATTGCTCCATCGCGTTCTGATTCTCAATCCAATTTAGCCTCATTTTCTGCCCAAACTTCTGTTGATTTTACGCTCAAACCGGTTAAAACCATTCCCAGTCACTTTAGCCAAGTGTATGAAGCGCAAGAACTAGACTTCCGCACAGTATTTGGTTGGGAAGATGACCCCCAGCGTCATAATTTTTCTATTGGTCAACCGGTGGATATGGAGGTTCCAATTTGCATTGACTTAGACCGATTTGTAGAGAGAAGTAACGGTATTTTTGGTAAATCGGGAACTGGGAAATCCTTTTTAGCTCGTTTATTACTGTCTGGCATTATTAAACAGCGAGTTGGAGTTAACTTAATCTTTGATATGCATTCTGAATATGGTTGGGAAGCCGTTTGTGAAGGCAAAACAGTTAATACCGCGAAAGGCTTAAGACAACTGTTTCCGTCCCAAGTGCAGGTGTATACCCTCGATCCAGAATCAGCCAAACGCAGAGGCATTCGAGATGCCCAAGAATTATATTTAAGTTTTGAGCAAATTGAAGTTGAAGATCTGGCTTTAGTGCAACAGGAATTAAACCTATCTGAAGCGAGTTTAGATAGTGCCCTCTTGCTCAAAACTCAATTGGGACGCAATTGGATCTTACAGCTTTTGAACATGAGTAATGAACAGATCCAAGACTTTTGTCTTGATAATAATGGGAGCAAGTCCTCGGTTACGGCGCTGCAACGGAAACTCAATCGCCTCACCCAACTCAAATATTTAAGGGGAGCCAGTCGCCAAAATCCGTTTGGGCAAATTCTAGATACGTTAGCTGCGGGTAAGCATGTGGTGATTGAATTTGGTTCCCAAGCGAATTTACTCTCCTATATGTTAGCGACGAATATGATTACCCGCCGAATTCACCAATCCTATGTGAAGAAAGCCGAACATTTTTTACAGACGAAGAAATCGAGCGATCGCCCCCTGCCCCTCGTGATTACCATCGAAGAAGCTCACCGGTTCCTCGATCCGAGCATCAGTAGCCAAACCATTTTTGGCACGATCGCCAGAGAAATGCGAAAATACTTCGTTACTCTCCTCGTCGTCGATCAACGTCCCTCTGGAATCGATAAAGAAGTGATGTCGCAAATGGGAACCCGTGTAACCGCTTTATTGAATGATGATAAAGATATTGAAGCCATTTTTACCGGTGTTTCTGGAGCCGGAAACTTGCGATCGGTTCTCTCGAAACTCGATTCTAAGCAGCAGGCTCTAATTCTAGGTCATGCTGTTCCCATGCCGGTGGTCGTGCAAACTCGTCCCTACGATCAACAATTCTATACCGAAGTCGGTGAAACCGCTTGGGAAGATATCCCCGATGAAGATATTTTTGCCGCAGAAGAAGCAGCAATGAGCGATTTAGGGTTTTAGTCCTTACACCAAAATTTGCACTTTTATAGCACAATAACAATGGGATCAACGGGAGCATAACCCATCAATGGGGCTTGAGATAGTCAATCAAGAATGTCGAGGTCACAACACGATTGGATAGAGGGTTATACCATCTTCCTTCAGGAGTATCTACAAGAGGGGCGATTATCTCCTGAAATTGGAGACTGGATACAGGAGGCGATCGCCGCCCAAATTCCCCTATCCACCCTATTTCAGTGGCATCATCACAGTTTATCCCAGTTTTTGCAACAGGATCTCAACCCCGAACATTGGCCGCCCTTACTCGAACAAGCTGCAACATTTCAAAGCCACAATTTAAGTCTTTACAACCTTAAGAAAAGTGTAAACCATCGAGTTGTTGGGCAAGAAAGTGCCAATATTTCCAGTAAAGAACAAGAACTTAAGGTCAGAGAGCGTATAGAGTTTGAGCATTTAATCAGTAGCATGTGTACCCAGTTTATGTGGTTAGACTTCCGGGAACTCGATCGGGAGATCGAAACCGCTATTGGTCGTTTAGCTCAACATTACCAGTGCGATCGCGCCTATCTGTTTCAATTGGGGGACGATCGCCAGATAGCCCAACTCCGGTATCAGTGGTACGATCCTCAGATTAGTCCCTTACCCCCCCTCTGGCATCAAATTCCCGTAGAATTTACCCCTTGGTGGATGAAACACCTGAACGAACACCAAGCCATTCCTATCCATTCTTTACAGGATTTTCCGCCAGAAGCCAAAGCCGAACACGCGATCGCCTCCGCGATCCAAGCTCAATCTTTACTACTACTTCCCCTGATCGATAGCGATAAATTAATAGGATATCTAGGATTTTCCACCATTCGGCAGCCTAAAATCTGGGAAAAAGATTGCATTAAACACCTCAAATGGGCCAGTGAATTACTGACCTATACCTTAAAGCGAAAACAGGTAGAACTCACCTTAGAACATCTCCATGAACAAATGGAATTATCGATTGAGCAGCGCACCCAAGAACTGCAAGAGGTGAACTCTCAACTTCAAGCCGAAATTCGAGAACGCCATCAGATTGAAAACGCCCTACGCCAAAGTGAAGTGCGATTTCGTCATATCTTTGAAGACTCTCCCCTAGGAATAGCCATTCTCAATACTGAGTATGGCTTAGAACGAGTTAATCTATCCTTGTGCCGGATGTTAGGCTATTCTGTCTTAGAGTTGCAATCCGTCAACTTAGTCGATTTACTCCATCCTAACGATCGAGACTTAACTCAGACTCTCCTCAACCGGTTGATGAAGGGTGAAATTCCGTCTTTTCAGGTTAAGCAACGTTGTATTCATCAGAGTCAAGAATTTTTGTGGGTCAAAGTCATTGCTTCAGTGATTTCTACCTCTGACTTCTTGGTAAAACCTTCGCAGATCAGTCCTAACTATGGAATTCTCATCGTTGAAAATATCACTGAGCGAAAACAGGCCGATGAAACCCTAAAGTTAATTCAATTTACCCTTAATCGGGTGATGGATTCTGTCTTGCTTATTGATGCTCACGGTCAACTCATTTATGTCAACGATCGCGCCTGTCAAACCTTGGAATATTCCCGCAATCAATTATTACGGATGAATATCGGGGAAATCGATCTCTCTTGCCGCACATCCCCTTGGAAAGAGTTCTGGAATCAGGTAAAATACTCCGGATTTATGCGTGTTGATTCCGTCTATCAGAGCCAATCTGGTGTAGAGATTCCTGTAGAAATTAATTTCAATTTCTTTCAGTATCAAGGATTAGAGTATAGCTGTGCGATCGCCCGAGATTTGCGCGATCGTCAAAAAGCAGAAGCTGCTCTAGAGAAAAGTCAACAACTGCTAGCCGCATCCCAGAAGGCTGCTGGGTTAGGCAGTTGGGAGTTTGATCTGCTCACCCAAGAAATTTTTTGGTCGGATGAAGTATTCCGCATTTTTGGCCAAGATCCCACTTGGGAGAAACCCCCAACCTATTCTCAACATATTCGACAATATCACCCTCACGATAGGTCCCAATTTCAACACGTTATTCAACAGGCAATTTCGGAGGGAATAGAATACGATTTCGAGTTACGAATTCTTCGGTCTTCGGGTGAAGTTCGCACCGTTTGGGCCCAAGGACAACCTATTTTTAGCGATCGCGGAGAAGTAATTAAACTCTTTGGACTTATTCAAGATATTACGGCTCGGAAACAGGTGGAATTAGCCCTGAAAGACAACGAAATGCGCTACCGTACCCTAGTCTCTCACATTCCAGGGATTATTTATCGCTGTTTACCCAATCAAGACTGGACAGTAGAATTTATTAATGATGCCATTGAAGATATCATCAGTTATAGCGCGGATGACATGATGTCTCGGATGGTGTCGGGGTTAGCTATCTTGCTTCATCCTGAAGATTTACCTTGGGTACGAGAGCAGGTTAAATTAGCCCTAGCCCAACACGCTCCCTTTGAGCTAGAGTATCGGATGATAGCCCGTGATGGTACGATTCATTGGGTTTATGAGAAGGGTAAAGGAGTGTGGAATGAGCAAGAGGAGCTAGTTTATCTCGATGGTGCCATCTTTGATGTGAGCGATCGCAAACAAGCTGAAGCACAACTCAAAGCGTCCTTAGCTGAAAAAGAGGTTTTGCTCCGGGAAATCCACCACCGAGTCAAAAATAATCTTAATATCATCTATAGTTTACTCGACATGCAATCTCGGCAAGTCAGCGATCCAGGCCTGAATGATTTATTACTCGATAGCCAAAAACGCCTCAAAACCATGGCTTTAATTCATGAGAAGCTCTATTGCTCGAAGAGTATCTCTCGCATTGATTTTGCTGAATACATCCATAGTTTGGTTCTCAGTATTTCCGCCTCCTATCGGATGCAATCAAATCAGATTAACTTAGAAATTGAAGCCGATCCCGTAGAACTAACTATAGAAACCGCCATTCCAACCGGTTTAATCATCAATGAATTAGTCACCAATGCCTTAAAACATGCCTTTCCAGGCGATCGAGAGGGAACCGTGTGGATTAAATTCCGTGAAATTGACCATGGACAACTGGATTTAAAGATTATTGATAATGGGATAGGATTATCCTCTGGGGTGAATGGGCAACAATCCCCTTCCCTTGGAATGCGTTTAGTGTCTATTCTAGCCGATCAGTTAGATGCCGATCTTGAAGTGCAGAATAATAACGGAACAGGTTTTCACTTAAGATTTGAACAATGTTCTTAATCAGGGTATTGAAAGATGAATGATTTTGCCAAGATTTTGATTGTTGAAGATGAGTTGATAGCTGCTCACAACTTAGCAGATAATCTTCAAGAATTAGGCTATGAAGTATCTGGAGTAGTTAAGACTGGAGAAGCGGCGATCAATCAGGTGATGAAAAATCCTCCAAGCTTGATTTTGATGGATATTAAGCTCCAAGGAGATATGAGTGGGATTGATGCGGCCCGTGCCCTACAAGATTATGATATCCCCATTATTTATTTAACCGCTTTTAGTGATGCTAAAACATTGGAAGATGCTACGGAAACTTTAACCTATGGATACCTGAATAAACCGGCTAAGTTAGAGGATATAAAATCAGCGATCGCTCTCTCTATCGCTAAACACCAAAAAGATCGAAACATTAAAATCCTTTGGCATGAAGAGAAAAAACTCAATGAGTTAAAATCTCATTTTGTATCCATGATTTCCCATGATTTGCGTGCCCCTTTAACTCATATCTTAGTTTCTCTTGAAATCCTTAGACAATATGGGGATGATTTGAACTTATCTCAAAAAAATAAGCAGTTCGATCGGATGCAAGTTGCCATTAAAAATATGACGTTGCAACTTGAAGAAATGCTAACGATTGATCAAGTTGAGTCTGGCAAGTTACCCTTAAATCCTACATCTATTGATATCGTTGAGTTGTGCAGAGAAAGATTGGATTACTTTGAGATCATGGCCGATCAAAAATGCTCCTTAGTATTTGAGTGCGATCGAGAATCTTTTTATCTTTATCTTGATGAAGACATTCTGGGGCATATTCTCAATAATTTATTGTCCAATGCGATTAAATATTCACCAGAAGGGGGGACAGTCTGTATAACCTTAACCTCTCAACCCCATGCAATGCTGTTAGAAGTGAGCGATCAGGGTATTGGTATTCCGACGGAAGATCTGGAGAATCTTTACAGTCCTTTTGAACGAGCCAGTAATGTAGGTAAAATTAAGGGGACTGGTATTGGCTTGTATATTGTTAAACAAGCTGTAGAATGTCACCAGGGCACGATTGAGGTTTCTAGTCAAGTGGGGGTAGGTACAACCTTTCGGATTAGGTTACCTTCTCTCATGAATCATTTTCATTAGAGCGACAGCCAACACAGTTAATAATGAATCATTATCAGGCCCCTGGAGTTTGTTACCCTAAAGGGGTTGATTTAATCAACAAGTTACGATATACTACAAATGAAGTTGACTAAAGCTTGAGAGCTTTTCTAGTGGGGTTTCAGGAACTCAATGGGCAAAAATTCGTCGTCTCAACCCATGGCCAAAGGTTCGGCAATCTCCATGATGAACCGAACTGACATATCGGGAGAAAATATTCAATCCTAGATCTTAGAGACGGAAAAGGAGAGGAGATGACTTTCTTAAAACAAAGTTAAGTAAAAAAACTCAGTCTAATCGGGTGAAGAAAATTCACCTGAAAGGAGGAGGTATGACACCAGAGGTTTAACTTACTCTTAGAAATGAAGCAAGTTAGACAACAACCGGGAATTCACCCCATCCTTGAAAGATAAGTTACACGTTAGGGAATCTCCCAACGGAACCAGGAGCCAGAAGGTCGCTGAACTGATTGCTCCAGTCCAAGTTGTCAAGTTTTGGCGACGGATCGGGAACCCTAGGAATAGATATCCCCAATACAGATGTCCGGGAAACGTCTACGAAATTGAGTAGATGGTTTTTAAGCTCTCAAGTTTTCAGTATTAACCCCGATCATCACAACGACCTAATCCTAATGCCTAAAACCATGACCAAGACGCAAACCAAAACCCAAACGAAGCTCCCCACCTATAAGGCAGATATGGTAAGGACATACCTGCATGAAATCGGTCGTATTCCTCTGTTAAGCCATGAGCAAGAGATTGTATTGGGTAAACAGGTTCAACAGATGATGCGGTTGATGAATGTTAAAGAGCAGCAAGAAGACCAACTCGATCGCCCCATCAGTGATGAGGAATGGGCCGATTTGGTACAGCTCGATCCTCAAGAGTTAGATCGGATGGTCAAGCAAGGTCAACGAGCCAAACAAAAAATGATTGAAGCGAACTTGCGTCTGGTGGTGGCGATCGCCAAAAAATACCAGAAACGGAATATGGAGTTTCTGGATTTAATCCAAGAAGGAACCCTGGGACTCGAACGGGGAGTGGAAAAATTTGACCCCATGAGGGGCTATAAATTCTCTACTTACGCCTATTGGTGGATTCGTCAAGCCATTACGCGGGCGATCGCCCAACAAGGGCGAACCATTCGGCTACCGATCCACATCACGGAGAAACTCAACAAAATCAAAAAAATTCAACGAGAACTCTCCCAACAGTTCGGTCGCAGTGCGACTCCTACGGAAATCGGCCAAGCCTTAGACCTGAAACCGGCTCAAATCCGTGAATACCTTACCCTCTCCCGTCAACCCATCTCCCTAGATCTACGGGTGGGAGATAACCAAGATACGGAACTCCAAGAACTCTTGGAAGACGATGGTATTTCTCCGGAACACTATGCCACTCAAGAACTCCTGCGCCAAGACTTGCATCATCTGATCGCTGACCTCACACCTCAACAACAAGAGGTGTTGAACTTACGGTTTGGACTCACGGATGGTCATGAGTTATCTCTCTCTCAAGTCGGTCAGCGCATGAGTTTAAGTCGCGAGCGAGTCCGCCAACTGGAACGACAAGCCTTAACCTACTTACGTCGCCATCGGGGTCTGGTTCGTGAGTATTTAGCCAGCTAAGGGTTGGTTGTGTTGTCGCCAAAATCGAAGAAGCACCTAGCTTGAACGCCAAGAGATCCCACAGGTGCTTCTAACAGAATAAAAAATGCTGATTTATAAAATCGATTTTTCTGAGGAGGAAACTAGGGTGCTTGAATTTTTATCATCTCAGATGCAACGCTTAACTTCAACGTTGGTACACTCTTCATCGGTGCTAACGCCTCTGATGGTTACCCTCATGGTCTCCTTGGGAAATGGCGCTCCGGCCTTGGCTCAAAATACGTCTAGCTCTCCTGAAAGTTCCCAGGCTGAAGCGATCGCTCAGTTTCCAGATGGGGTTTATTTTTATGGAGAATCTCCTCAACTGGATCAATTGGGTCAAGCCTATATGGTGTTTGAAACTCATCAGCAGAAGCTTTTAGGTGCTTTTTATATTCCCCATTCTTCCTTTGATTGTTTCTATGGACAGGTTGTCCAAAACCAACTCACTTTGACGGTGATTGATAGTTACGAGCGCACTGCTCATGCTTATGCAATGGCTTTGGAACCGGTGGCGATCGCCTCTAGTCCAGGCTCTCCAAACCTCCAGTTTGAGCCTAAAGGCTTTCATCGAATTTCACAATTGAGGGATGCCGAGCGTGGGTATCTAGAAACTTGTCGCCAAGATTTAGGAAATAATTAACCCTTATTCCTGGGTTTCTGAAGTCTCTGGTGCTTCAGGTGCTTCAGGTACGGTCGTTGTCGGCTCTGGTGCAGGAACTGGAGTCGGTAAAGGCGTTAAACCGGGAATCCCTAAATCCAGATTCGGAGGTTCTGCTGGGGTAACTTCCGAGGGGTTCACCCCTGTGGGAAGCGTTGCCAATGCCACGCGATCGCCGCCCACAGACCGCATTAAATCTAAAATTTGGACAACATCTTCATAAAGAGCTGTTTTTGAGGCATACAGTACCATTAATCCCTGTGCATTCTGAATCTGATAGGCGAGTAAGCGCTGTCGCAATTGATCCCTGGGGACTAATTCCTGTTCAATATAGGTTTGACCCACCGTATCCACACTAACAATTAACATATCCTGCATTTGGGTGGTTCCGGTCTTGGCACTCGGCAAATCCACGGTAATCGCTTGCTGGCGGGTCAACCCCACAGCCGCTAAGATGAAAAAGGTCAAAATGCAGAAAATAACGTCAATGAGGGGAATAACTTCGATCCGCGCCTCTTCTGTTGGATTATCCCAGTTGATTTTCATGGTTTAGTATTATAGAGTTTTGAATCCTCTGGCTGCCATACACCACAACCCTATTCCCTACTTTCGTCCAGGTGTTCGGCAACGGTGTGATAGAGATCGAGGATATGGCGATCGTCTAGATAATAATAGACTTTTCGTCCCCGTTTTTGGTAACGGACAAGCCGGTGAGCGCGGAGGGTTCGCAGTTGATGGGAAACAGCAGATTCCGTTAACTCTAGAGTCGTGGCTAAATCGCACACGCACAATTCTTCCGTAGCTAATAAGGATAGGATTCTTAAGCGATTGGGGTCTCCGAGAATACTAAAGAATTCTGCCATTCTTTGAGCTTTCCGAGGATGCAGAAGATGAGACTCTAGATCTTGGCGGTGTTCTGTATCTAATTCCTGGTGGGGCGAGCAGTGAGGGGAGTCACCCGTTTTTAGGGAGGCAATGGACTGGGAGAGGTCAGGTTGGGATGGCATAGAGGGAGTAATGAAGTAATGAGTAAGTGAATAGACTATTCTTTGGCTCCTTATTCAAATTTAACAATCTCTGAACAAGTTTTCAAGATTTATGTGCTAATATATGAATGTCTGTTCAGGTATTAAGCAAAGGAGACAATCTGATGGTAACTGTGACCCAAATGAAATGTGCTTGTGAGTCTTGCCTGTGTGTTGTTGATGTGGAAACTGGGGTACAGAACAATGGCCAGGTTTATTGCAGTGAGGCTTGCGCCAATGGCCATCCTGATGGTTCAGGCTGCGGACATCACGGATGTGGATGTGATAAATAAGTTATATTGAAACGAAAAAAATATCTGGGGCGATCTCACTTTCTTAATGAAGGAGGCGATCGCCCTCTTCCACATCATTCAATTAATCGTTTTATCCCTTCTCGAAACACTGGAAACAAATCAAACGATGGTGTAGAATTAATAATATAGCGACGCTTCAAGGAGACTAATCCATTAATTAAATCTATTGAAGACAGGGATAATGATTCTCTTAAATCCTCTCTAGACATAGGAAAATCAGATTTACTTAACTCAATCGAAATCTGTTGCTCTGTTGGAGATAGACGCTGAAAAATTTCTGCAACTTGGCTGTTCATTTCTTCAGCGATTGCAAGAGTATTTTCGTTTAAAAAATCAGAGACATTTCCCAAGAAAAGCATTTTGATTAGATAGGCGACTTGTTGTAAATAAGCAGGATGACCCTGATAGAATTCTACCAGTGTCCTCCAATCTTGTTGATAAGGCTCCCCATCACTAGCGCGATCGCTCAATCCCAAGCCATTCAAAATTGCTGTATTTTCTAATCCTTGCAATTCTAAGCACTTAACTCGATATAGTTCTTCATCCAATTCTATCATTTCTTGGCATTGCTCTTGACTAATTAAAATTACAGTACTTTGGTGTTCAGTTTCTTTGAGCTTATTCAAGAAGGTTCTGTATATTTTGTATTCAGGTTTATATTGTCCTGCCAGTTTTCCGCTCATAAAAATTTCTTGTAGGTCGTCAATAACAATTAAGCATCTCCGTTGGGCAAAAAGATTGAAGAGTTGTTTGAATTTATAATCGACTTTCTCGAGTCTATCATTTTTGGCAGTCAGAATTTCATCCATTATCGTAGATAAGCAAGAGCAAATTTTCAAATTTTCCCAGACGATTGCCTCAAAAGACTCTCGATTGAGATCGATCCATTGCTTAACTAGAGTTGTTTTACCAATTCCTGGAAGTCCTACAACAGAAACTAGAGGGATTCCTTTCTGGTGTACCCAATCAGAGAGAATATTCAGTTCCCTTGTGCGATCGCAGAACTTTCTGATTTTCGGAGCCTGTTCTAAATCATAATACTTTGGGGTTCGTTTTATCACTTGATAGGTCTCGTTTTTTTCATCAGCTTGCAGACGATCCGGACAATCATTAACTTCACTATTCGTTGAAGCAACAAACTGAGGTGAATTAATAACTCTTTCAAGCGTCCAACAAAAATTAGCCTTCCGAATATCTTCATCAAGCTCTTCCGATAAACTCTTAAATAACTTACGGCTAACCTCTCCAATATAATTGTCATTATATTTACCCGGGATGTCTTGTGCCATTCTTTCGTAGGTTTTGCCTTCCCAAAGTCCTTGAATGATGTTTTTTTGTAGGTCATCTAAATGCTTTCCCGTTTTCTTTTCTACCAAACGGTCTACTAATTGTAAGACTTCCGTAACATTCATAGGATTAAGCCACGACAGCTACTAGGATCATTTGTGACATTTTGTTACATTACAGAGTTAAGCTAGGACAGCTCTTGCAGTCACTATAGCATACCTATATCCCGTAAAAGCTAGTTTTTTCTAGCTTTAGCTTAAAAAGTTGTTACAAATTTTGTGACTAAACCAAGTTTTTTCTAGTGGCATTTCTGTAATCGCAGATCTACTATGATCGGGAGTTCCCGATTTGCTTATACTCAGGATAGGTAAAAGTCAATGATATCAACGATTATTGAAGATCGCAGTCAGATTTGGCAGAAGTACGATCAGGCTTCTCAACAACAGCAAGAACTCGCTTCATATTCTGGTCAATTTAACGACATTAATACGTCAGAAAATATACCTTTATTGACGGATGCAGGAACTCCACCCGATGAACTGGCTGCTTCAGTTTGGCAGTTGAAACAGTATTCAGACCAGATCAAACAATCTCAAGCCAATATTGAGCAATATCAAACAGAAATTGCTGCTGTAAAAAAACAGTTTTTTATTATCGTGGGTATTGCTGTTTTGATTATCTCGATCGCCTTATATCAATTGGTTAACCGTTAATTCTCACAGAGCGAGGCAAATATGTTTTGGATCTGGAAAAATAAAATTACAGCACTGGAGAAAAAAATCAGTGAAGCTGAAGAACAAATTAAAAAAACTAAAAAGCAAGGAACCTCTGTATTTAAGCATGGTACAAAGTTTGCCCAGAAAATAGAAGATTTTTTTCAACCCCAGTTTGCAGCTAACGAAGAACAACTGGAAGATTTCCTGAGTGCCTGTGATACAGTCAATGTTCGAGGGTGGCAAGCCAATCATTGGCAATCTTGGGAACCCTCTCATGCTTTACTCAACGAATATATCCGTATTGGAGCTGATGTAGAATCGAGAAGTCATGGTCGCTTTTCTGTCCCCCATATCGCGCCCTTTATCGGTCATAATAAGACGTTAATTATTGTCAGTGACGATCGCACAGTTGACGAGGCGATCGCGCTCCTACAGTCTTTAGCCATTCGTATTGCCCTGACTCTACCCCATCAGTCGCGCTTCACCCTCATCGATCCAGTGGGCAGTGGTTCTGCATTTCCAATGCAAAGGTTTTTACCTTTTGTCCGAGAATCGAGTGAGGATATTCGACGAGATTTAGATCAAGTTAGCGCAGATATTAGAAGAATTATCGCCACGTATCTAGATGCTGGTTCAGATTCATTTGAGCTTTTACCCGAAGATATTCGAGTCAATGAACGTTTAGAATTTATTTTGGCAGCCAATTTTCCTAGAGAATACGATCGCCGTGCCATTGAAGCCCTCTATAATATTGGCAGAAGCGGCCCCAAAGCTGGCAAATACTTAATCTTACACTATAATCAGTCTCAGTCCTTGCCCCGCGATCTATCAATGGAGAGCTTTGAAAATGCTATCCCTATAGATTTAATCAAGGGTTTTCAACCCTTCGCTCCCACAGCTTGTCAACTCAAATTTGTTCCCGATCTAGCACCCTCACCTCCATTGCAAACTGATCTTTTTACTAAACTCAGTCAAGCCAAACCCCCGCAGCGAAACCTAGCCTGGAAAGAGACCGTTGAAATTCCCGATGGAGATTGGTGGAAAGAGAATGCTGCTGAATTTCTGGAAACCCCCATTGGAGGATATGGTAGCCGTGAAAACTTACTCCTCTGGTTTGGCGAAAAAGGGAAAGAAAATATTTGTGCCCACGGTATATTAGGCGGTACAACTGGATCGGGTAAATCAACTTTGTACCATATCATTGTCATGGGATTAGCGATTCGCTATCCCCCGGAAGAACTGAAAATGTATTTAGTTGATGGCAAATCTGGCGTTACATTTCAACCTTACAAATATTTACCCCATGCTGAAGTGGTCTCTCTGCACACAATGCCAGAACTATCCCGCAGCGTGATTGCTGAATTAGTGGCAGAAATGGATTATCGATTTGATTTATTTGGCTCAGTGGGGGTTGAAAAACTCGCTGACTACTACGCCAAGGGAGAGCCTAAAGGAAAACTTTCTAGAATTCTACTGCTTGTGGATGAATATCAAGAGTTATTTGAAGGCGATCAAGACGGAATTGCTTCAGGACATCTCAAGAAGTTATCCGAACAAGGACGTGCTGCGGGGATTCACATGCTGTTGGGTTCTCAAGGATTTAGTGCGGCAGGAATGTTGCATCGCGAGGAGATTTTCCGCAATATCCATCTGATGATGGCAATGCGGATGAAACCGGATGATATTCAAGGCTTAACTAATTTTGGTCGGCGAGGAAAACAGTTGATTATGACCTGCGATTTACCGGGCAAGATTGTCGTCAACGATCAACTGGGTGATGATAATGCTAATAAACTCGGAAAAGTGGCTTTCTTAACTTCAGAGGAACGGGATCAAATCGTTCAACAACTCCATCATAAAGCGCACGCAGAATTTTCTCCCGATCGCCTACCCTTGCGTATTGTCTTAGATGGAAAAGAACAACCCAACATTGTTGAAAATCCACAGTTGCGTAACTTATTAGACTATTCAGCTTGGCTAACTCCTCAAGAGTGGCAAACGAAAGCGCGTCAATCAAAACAAGAAGGAGGTCTAGGTATTTCTGATTGGTTTTCGGCTGAACGACCAAGAGCGCTTTGGCTCGGACAAGAGTTTAGCGTACATGGCCAAGCGATGATTGTATTGCGAAGACGTATTGCTGAGAATGTTGTGCTGGTAGGCGGTGAAAGTACGGCTATCTATGGAATGCTCGCTGGAATAGTCACAAGTTTGGCGATCGCAACTTCTCCCCAGATGACTGAGTTCTATATTTTCGATCGCAGTATGGCAGAAACTCAGTGGTGTGAGGCATTAAAATCACTCTATACTGATATTCTCGATCCGGTTGGCTTTCGGGTAAAATTTACGCGAAGTGTTAAAGAAATTGGCCCCTGGATTGATTCCTTACTAGAAGAACTCGAGCGACGCATTCAATTAGAGGATGATGAAAGAATTGCTCAACCCTCCATTTTTACCCTCATGACTGAATTGGATCGAGTTGATGACATTCGTCGTAAAGCAGATGCTTATGGGATGATGGATTCACCTCTGGGTGAAAAGCTGAGGCGTTTGTGTGTGGAAGGTTCTCGGTTAGGAATTCATCTAATTCTCAGCTTTTCTGGACTCAAAGCCATGCTCAATGTTCTTGATGAGCGGCTAGACTTGGCTAATTTCCGCCATCGCATTGCTTTGCAGATGTCGGAAGATGATTCTTTCACATTTGTTCGCAACCGTAATGCGTCTCGTTTACAGCTTGAGGGGAGTAAACCCATTTCCGGTTTGTACCTTGATGTGGAAAGCGATCGCGCCGTCCGTTTTAAACCCTACAGCACTGAAGCAACTGTGCCCTTGAATGAACAGTTGCTTCAAGTCGCTGAAACTCTCAAACAATGGAGCTAAAAACTATGAGCCTAAATGACACTTTTCGAGAAATGAGGATTTTTTATTCTGAGTTGAATCGTTTCAATGACAATCTTCGTTCCTCTATGAATGATTTACAAAAGAATCACGATCGCGTCTCTCCACTTTGGCAAGATGATATGCGCAAAGAATACGATCGTCAATGGCAGGAATTTGACGAGATGATGAAAAATTATCTCCAGCGAGAAGCTCCCGCTTATAGTCAATTTTTGGATCAAAAACTGCAAGATCTGGCTCGTTATTTGGGACATCGATAAACTTTTTCTCTCAATTCATTCATACATCAGTCATTTAGCTAAGGAGGAAAGCTAACCCATGAGTTATAGTAGTGCTACAGATACGCGAGTTCTCCTAACCGGACTACAGGAATACAGCGCTTTGCGCTGTTATGATGGACAGTAACAACAATGAGTAAACCAGTTTTTTAACGGTTCAGGATTAATCAACTTTATAGCTACGGATAGGAGGATATCAATCATAGCACTGGTAGTAGGAGCAAAACCTAAGAC
>NZ_JAGHZH010000012.1:0-29858 GCF_017746885.1 Roseofilum sp. SBFL
AGGTTCGAGGATTTTCTGGTACAATTGAGGAAGCATTTTTATATTTTTGTGGTCTCTACACGACCACTTTACTCTTTTACCGATCGCCTCCTCAACCCACCACTCTCTCTACCATTGAGCCTCCTTGTCACCCCTTGAGAAAAACTATACAAACATCGTCAAGGAAAAGCCCGTTGCAAAAATACATTCATGTTTTGAAATCTCCAAATACAAGAAAAAATATTCATGATATTCGCTACTACTTGTGGTCATGCTTACAAGAACAAGGGTGGAGTGATGTGTGGCAAAAATTGAAAAAAAGTTCAACCTCGTATTCAGCATCCGAAATGTCTTGCATTACCAAGCTATCTAAATCTTTTAAGGGTTTCTATAGCGAGAGCGATTTTTATTCTCTAGTACAAGGTGCTGCTATCAATTTGGGTTTTACACATTTTCAAGGAAATCAAGGTGCTAATTCAAAACTTAGACAAGTTAGACTGCGAGATTTTGAAATTCCGATGGCTGGAGGATTTTATTTAACTCAAGACTGCGATCAAATACATGAATTATTCAAAGTTGGAGAACATCTAGACACCTGGAATGAATTACCAGATTTATTAGAAAAAGTTTCTTATTACCTCGATCACCCATCTAAAGCTAAAAAGATTGCTGCTGCTGGCAGAGATCATTGTTTAAAAAATCATACTTGGGAAAATCGGTTTCGGGACTTGTTGAAAGAGCTAGAATTATTTTAACAGTTATAGTTTAGCTATGTTATAATAACCAAGATGCTGTTTTCTGATAAAAAAAACAAGAAAATAGAACAGCTCTCAATACATTCTTACTGATGGATGAGGATTATATAAATGATGAATATCAATTATGAGTGGATATCAATGAGAATAGGCTTACTTAAGCATCCACAGTTTTATAGAAATCCTATCATGGCATTCTGGAGAAGGTTAGTTTGGAAACTCTATGCTGAACGTCAGCCTTTGTTGAGATTTGAAACCGAATATGGATTTGAGATAGAAGCTCAACCGCAAGATATAAGTGTCGGCTCACTCTTCTATAGGGGACAATATGAATGGGCTGAGTTAAAGTGGTGGAAAAAGCTACTGGATAGAGATAATATGGTGATCTTGGATGTTGGCGCAAACATGGGATTATATAGTCTCTTAAGTGCTGCTTACTCTCGTCAAAACCAATGGTCAGGAGTAAGAATCTTTGGTTTTGAACCTAATCCAATAGAATATAGTAAGCTCAAACGTAATATAGAAATTAATGGCTATTCAGAAATTTCAGTTTTCCCCCTAGCGATCAGCGACAACAAAAATATTGCTTCTCTGGTTATTCCGCCAATAGGACAGGGAATGTTTAGTCATTTAATAAATAAAAAATTACCAGACGAAAATTCAGGAAATATTGTTGAAGTACAGACTAAGGATCTGGATACTTGGTGTAGTCATAATGCTATTGAAAGTATACATTTGCTAAAAATTGATGTGGAAGGTCATGAGCTTTCTGTTCTTAAAGGTGCAGAGAATTTCTTATCTAATCAGCTAATTCATAATATATTTATGGAAGTAGGCCATGGACAATGGCGTGAAGCTGTGTCAGCTTTAAATCACTTTGGCTATTCAATTAATTTAATTAATAAACAGGGACAGTTAGAACCTTTTGATGAAGATCGCGTTGAAGGTTGGTCTAATATCCTTGCTCAACTTAGTCATTAAGTTTGTTTTTGAATTAGAGAACGATCAATATCAGCCAGCCGTTCTGCGATGGCTGGCCAAGAATAGGACTGTTTAACTAAAGTTTGAGCATTCTGACTCAGTTTTTGCTTCTCTGATGCTAGTAACTGAGAAATTGCACTGGCTACAGATGCTCTATTACCCTCTACAACTAACCCAGCGTTTGCCTGCTCAATCTCTGGGGAAATTTGTACTTCTGGGGTAATAATTACGGGTAAACCAGCAGCCATGGCTTCGACGACGGCAATACCGAAGTTTTCGGAAAAGGAAGGAAGGACAAAAAGATCTGAGCCTTGAAGGACTAAATCTTTATCTTCGCCAGTAACAAAGCCGGTAAATCGGGTGCAATAGTGTAAGTCTAACTGATGGAGTAATTGTTTTAATTGTTCAATATATTCAGGATCTCCAGAACCAGCAAGCAGGAGATAAATGTTGGGGTGCTTAGATTTAACTTGATGGAGCGCTTCGATTAACAGGTCTGGACGTTTTTTATAATGGAGGCGCGAGAGAAATAAGATAATGGGCGCGTCTAAAGGAATATCATATTTGTCCCGTAGTTTAGCTTTAGCATCGGGTTGGATTTCTGGAATGTCCACGCCTAGGGGAATGGTTACGGTCGGGGCAGTAATGCCATAATTGCGAACATCTAGGGCTTCTCCTTCTGAGGTACAGTGGATGGCGGCAGCTTGATTGAGGGTACGGCGTTCGATAAGAAGGCTATAGAGTTGTTTTTTGCGACGACTTTGAGCTAGGGCCCAGGGGGAGAGTTGGCCGATAGTGCGTCTAATATATGGGACTCCTTGGTTTTTGGCAAGAACGGCGGCACAGGTGGAAGGGTAGGAAAAGAGATAGTGGGTATGGATGAGATCGTAATCTCGGATATGATTCGATAACCATTGGGTGAGGGGCCAAGAAAAGAGAAAGCCTCGATCTTGAGTGAAGCTTGAACCGGATGAATTGTGGGTGGGGAAAAAGTAAACGGGAACGCCCTGATAGTCTGTCCGTTCTCCTAAAGGAACGTCTAGGGGTTGTTCTGATGCTCCGTTATCATCGGTGGTGGCAATTTCGGCGTTGATTCCATGTTTCTGTAAGGCTTTGACCATGTTGATGACAGCATAACTGGGGCCACCCCGTAGAGGTGAGACGCTGGGAATGACATGGAGAATGTTTAGGGGTTTGTTGTTCACGGGAGGGAAATACCAAGATTTTGTAACCACTTCTGGAGAATAACGAGACTCCAACGACGATACCAGGGGGTGAGGGAGAGTTGGGGAAGGGAGGTGAGTTGAAAGAGTGAGTCCCATTCTGGATCGTTGAGCCAGCGATCAAAGGGAAAGAGAAATCCTTGTTTGGGTTTGTTGATGACGCACTCTGGAAGTTCGGGAACGGCTTGAATGAGGAGTTGTTTGCCTTGGGCGAGTCTGAGGGGATGGGGAATGGTGTCAATGGTGTCTAGAATAACGCGATCGCAAAAGGGAACGCGCACTTCTAATCCCCAGGCCATGCTCATGACATCGCTATCTCGGAGAAGTTGGTTTCTCATATAGCGGTTGATTTCGAGGAAGCTGACTTCATCTTCTGGGGAGGGACAGGGGGGAATGTCTAGAGTAGGTCTGAGAGTTGAGGGGTCTTGGTGAGAGCAGAAGTGACTGAGAATTTGTAGGGTTTCTGGATGGGTGAAGATGCCGCGATAGCTGAGATAGGCGTTTAGGCTGTTGGGGGGATGTTGGAGAAAGTCGCTAATTCGTTGGAGTTTAGGATTTTTTGTCCATTGATTGAGGAGTTTTCCACAGTTGAGGGTTTGGAGGAACTGGAGGCGTTTTCCCCAGGCTACCATTTTTGGGACTTGTTGAAAGGAGCTGTAACCGCCAAAGAGTTCGTCACCCCCGAGTCCGGATAGGGCGACTTTTGTGTCGTGTTCTCTGGCGATTTTGGAGACGCAATAGGTGTTGAAACCATCGATGCTGGGTTGATCGATCGCCCCAATAAACTGATTCAGCCATTGCCGAGCAACTTTTGCGGTGAGGATATACTCGGTATGCTCAGTTTCAAAGGATTGGGCAATCCGTTTGGCAATAGGGCCTTCATTCCATGGGTTTTCTTCAAAGGCGATGGAGTAGGTTCGCAGTTGACCGAGTTGGGTTTGACGAGCGAGAGCAACGAGGGAGGTGGAATCTATACCCCCACTGAGAAATACGCCTACGGGAACGTCGCTGACAAAGTGATATTTGATGGAGTCGATCAGCGCTTGGCGAACTTGTTCTTTGGCTTCTGTGGGCGTAATGGGTTGGGGATTAAACTGGATTTGCCAATAGTGTTGTTGAGTGATATGTCCAGCTTGCCAGTGCAACCAATGACCAGCGGGGAGGGCATAGATATCTTGGATTAAGGTATCGGGTTCGGAAACGGAGCCACTAATGAGATAGGTATAAAGTCCTTTGGGGTTGAGGGTTTTCCGGGGTAAACCGGAGGCGAGGAGGGTTCGTAGTTCGGAGGCGAAGAGGAGGGTTGAGCCAGATTGCCAATAGTATAGGGGTTTGATACCAAGGGGATCGCGGGCGAGAAAGGTGGTTTTTTCTTGGTCGTCCCAGATGGCGAAGGCAAACATGCCTCGCAGTTGGTTGACGCAGTGGGAACCGTGTTTTTGGTAGAGTTTGAGGATAACTTCGGTATCAGTTTGGGAGTGGAAGGTTTCCCCTTGGGTGATGAGGGTTTCTCGCAGTTCGCGAAAGTTGTAGATTTCGCCGTTAAAGGTGATCCAATAGCGCCCATTGCTAGTGGACATGGGTTGATGTCCGGCGGGGCTGAGGTCGAGAATGGAGAGGCGAGTATGGGCTAAACCGGCTTGGCGATCGCCAGAAATATAGAGTCCCTGGTCATCGGGACCTCGATGTTTGAGGGCATTCTGCATTTTGGCGATGCTAGTTTCTAGGCGATCCGGATCTGAGTAACCGATACAACCGGCAATTCCACACATAGCTTAATGAACTCCTGTTGGATATTTTTCCTGCCAAAATTCCGATAGATGCTGGTTTAGAGTCTGTTTGAAGCGTTCCAACCCGTAAATTTCTATAACTTTTTGCCGCAGTGCTTGGGGCTGGTACATGAGAGGATTGGGATAGGTTTTCTGTAGGATTTGAGTTAAGGTCTGGGCAATTTCTTGGATGTTATTTGGGTTGACTAAGGCTCCGAGTTCGCCATGACAAAGGGCATCGATCGCCCCATCTTCGTTTCCGCCCAAGGTCGGTTTTCCACAGGCTAAGGCTTCGAGGTAAACGATCCCAAAGCCTTCTCCTTTACTGGGCATAGCGAAGACATCACATAGATTATAGTGGTCAGGGAGTTCTTCGTCAGGAATAAAGCCAGTGAGGGTGACGTGACGGCTCAGATCGAGAGATTGAATAACTTGCTCGACTCTGGCGCGATCGCCGCCTTTGCCGACTAGGAGATAATGGGCATCTGGACAGTGTGATAATACGGTGGGGAGTGCCTGTAAGATGCGATCGTAGCCTTTGTATTGCTCGTTGGGATCGAGACGAGCAACGGTGAGAATGATGGGTTGGATTGCTTCGAGATGGTAGCGCTCTAGAAGGTAGGAGGGTTTGGGGGTAATGTGGAATTTCTCTTGATCGAAGGTATTGGGTAGAACTTTAAGGGTGGTGGGGTTAAGGTTTTGGTCGTTAATGAGGCGATCGCGGGTATAGTGACTCACGGCAAGAATGCGATCGGCGTTTTGGAGGGCGATCTTGAGGTTGGGGCGATCGATATTCCAGACTTCTATCCCGTGGGCGATAATCCAGTAGGGAGTTCCGGTCAGGCGTTTGAGGAGAAAGGCGGCGATCGCGAAATTAGCATGGGTCGTTACCACTAAATTGGGTCGATACCATACACCAAATAAGAGCAATCTTAGCACAAAATGGAGCGTTTTCATTGGTTTTGGCCAAGAACCAGAAAAATAAAATTGAGTGTTCTCAAGATAGCTTGACTCTGGTTCAACCCAGCAATCGAGCTTCACAAAAATCTGGTATATATATTGTGAATACAAATGTTGTAAACCCAAGAGTAAAAAACTAGAATACACTTGAATTCCACCCTTATGTTGAAATAAATTGGGTATCCATACGTGTATTACTGATTTCTCTAAAACACTCACAATCGCCTTACCTGCTGCTTGGATTTCATAAATTTTTGTTCATGACATCGGCAATGCAATCTGCTAACCGTTGCCGATATTGAGACCAAGTAAGTTGTTCTGCTTTTTTTCTCGCAGCTTGTCCCATTTGAGCTAATTCTAGAGGATGGTGGTAACACCAGTCGAGTTTGTCTTGAAGAGCTTCAGTATCCCGAATAGGAATGATAAACCCTTCCACTCCATCCGTAATTATATCAGGCCCTGCCGTATTGGGTGTAGTAATGACAGGGATACCACAGGCCATGGCTTCGAGCAAGACTAAACCAAATCCCTCAACTAAAGAGGGGAAGACAAAAACACTAGCAGAACTGTAATATTGGTTCAGGGAATAGTGAGGAATGGGAGGAATATATCGAAAAATATCTTGATATCGATCCAGCCAGCCAGAAGGAAATTCATTAATCCCGATTAAGCATAATTCTGCATCAGAGAGCTTTAATTTTTTCCAAGCATTTAAAAGATAGTGAATCCCTTTTCGAGGTTCTACCCGACCCACATAGAGGGCGCGGAAACCTTTCTCTTTTTTAGGTTGGGGATGAAAATAGCCTAGGGGAGCGCCATAGGGAATGACACTAATTTTCTCTGGATTAACGCCGAAATTGAGTAGGGATTGACGGGTAATAGAGGAAGCCACAAAAATACGATCGGCGAGTTCAAGTTCTTGTTCTTTTCGCCTGAGCTTCCATTCTGGTTCTTTCGCTGCTTGTAAGGCGGGAGCGAGATCGGGAAAGAGTTCAGCTTCCTCAGCTTGAATCTGGCGACTCATTTGATAAAACAGTATTGGCAGATCGTACAAGCATAGAATTCCTTGTGATTTAGCGGCTTGAAAGGTAGTAGCTGCTCCATCTTCATAAGCATACACCGCATCGAGGCCCTTGAGGTGAGATTGGGCAACATGGCGATCGATGGAGGTATAGATCCAATCGGTTAATCGTTGATTATTGAGGGCTAGACGACGCGGTACACCACTCCGAACCAGAGCAACTCGGAGAATTTCCTGCCAAGGATGGGTATGGATAGTGGTTCCCTCTGGAGGCTTCCAGGTGCGTTTACTGAGTTCTTGAGAGATTGCGGTTTTGAGGGGCGTTGGCAACTTATTGAGGACGTTGGATAGAGGGGAGCCAGGATTATAGGCGATCGTGGTAATAATTGCATCAAGAAATCCTCCTTCTGCCAAGGCTAAAGCAGCTTCACGAGAATTGGGGTTACCGGTAGGATGAATCAGGGTAATACGGTGGCTGTTCATAAGAGTACATAATCTGATACTGCTGTCGCCAATTTTCCACTTTTTCTAGGTGAGGTAAGAGGTACAGAAATCCTGTCATAAACCAGTAATAAACATTAAATGTAATGTGGAAAACATGCTGATTCGGAAACCAAATTCCTTGGATCAAGAAAGCAATTAATGCTAGGTTTCGTAGGAAGGGTCGTTTTAATTTCCAGTATAGGATAAACAATCCCACAAGAATTGATATTTTTAATCCATACCACAGGAGAAATCCAATGGGCCCAATTTCTAATACAATTCTCCCCATTTCAGATTCAAACCCTACAGGAATCACTTCAGGATGAGGTAAGTTCAGGACATTGATTAAAACAGGAGTAGCTTGGTGAGTAGATCCAATCCCAAAACTGTCAAAATGTTTGTATTGTAGATTGTGAATGGGTTCAATCACAAACAGAAGTAAACGCATTCTCAGATCGGAGGTTAATAAAATTCGATCGAGAACTGTTTCAATTTCTGAGGCGAATAAAATCGGTGTTATAGCAACCATAATGAGGCTGGGGGGAACAATCCATTTCAGGATTCTCCACACTCGATGAAATTGGCCGATACTTTTAATCAGAAAATAACCGATGAATAGTAAACCAGCAGCAAAGATAATCGTTCGAGAACCAGTTATAAAAGAGTTCAAGACTAATAACACACCACTGATTACTAATATTCGAGTTTGTTTAGTGGGTAATTTTTCTTCTAAGAAGACTAACAAAATAGCTATATTGAATAATAAGTAAGGAATATAGGTATTGACATAAGAAAATGCTCCTGTAATTCGGACATTACCGGAAGATCCAAAGAGGGCAGTAGATCCTCCTGCTTGCTCTAATCCTGGTGCATAGGAATTAATAAAACTAGAAGCTGGACTGAAAAATTGGACTATGCCTAAAATGCCTACAGGAATAAAGAATACTAGTTGTTTTCTTAAAAATTCTTTCAGTTCATCTTCCGATCCGAATAAATCTGGAAACATCCAAATAATTGGGATGTAATAAAAATAGTTTTTCAATCCCCAAATTCCAACGATTAAAGATCCCAAGCTAGGGTTAAAGGCTTGGAATAACCCCCATAGCAAGGATAAGAGAAGAAATATATGAAAAAAGTCAATTTTAAATTGGGGTAAATTCTTTTTGGAGAGACCATAATATTGAAAATATGCTCCAAATAGGACAATATCTTTGAGGAAATAAATGATTTCGCTGGCTTGGGGTAAAACCCATTTTCTCAGCACTCCTTCTAGAACAATCAGGACTAATAAGGCTTTGACCGATCGCCGCCAGTCCATACAGGAAAGGTAAAAGATAACACTAACAGCAAATAAAGCAACCAGGAGTTTCATAGGTTGGTTAATTTAGAACGATAATGTGATTTTTTCAATAGCTTCTACTAAACCTTCCACATTTTCATGCGGTGACCAGGTTTCCATTCGAGTCTTGGCTGCTATACCCATGGCTCGAAGTTGTTCGGGTTGACTCAAAATTTGCTTAAAGATAGTCGTTAAGACATCAACATTACCACAGGGGTAGGTAAAGCCAGTTTTACCTTCTTCTACGAGATCGTAGCCTGCACCAATGCGATCGCTGACGACTACAGGTATACCACAAATCATAGCTTCATTGACGGGTAAACCATAGGGTTCGTATTCTGAGGAGAAAGCGAGGATATTGCTGGAAGCATAGACTTCAGGGAGGTGAGAATATTTAATCAAACCGAGAAAGCGTACTCTTTCTTGAATTCCCAGTTGTTGAGTTTGATCTTTTAAGTTATTTGCTAGTGGGCCATCTCCTACCATAACTAAATAACTCTTGGGAATACTCGCCTTAGCAAAAGCTTCAATGACATCTTGAGGTCGCTTTCGAGGAATAAATTTCGCACAGAATACGACCACCGCAGCATCTTCTGGGATATTCCATTGCGATCGCATTTTCTGACGATCGCAATTCCTCGCTGTTTCAGTAATTACATCATTATCTACCACATAGGGAGTAATAAAAATCCTCTCTTCAGGAACGCCTAATGAATGGATAAATCGCTTGGATGCGGTGGAAAGGACAAGCACAGCATCAGCAATTTGATTATAGAGAAAGGGTAAAACTTTTTTCTTAATCGGAATTTTCCAGTTGCCGCCAGAGATCGGTTCAATATAGGTGGCATCGGTGGAGAGAATCAGAGGCTTTTTAGCCAGTTTTGCCGCAGCGATCGCCATCCAAAACGTGACATAGTTGTGACCGTAAACCACGCAGCAATCAAAGTCTTTAACTAATTTCACTAAACCAGGATTGATTAGACCAAAAGCACGGTCTAAATTAGGTATGGGCGATCGATTAGGAATGTAAACCCAGGGATAACCTTCTAGGAGCGGAATATCAAAAATGGATTTGGTAATATATTCGGGGTTATTTTGCAAAGAATCAGTATGTAGTTTTTCTTCAGGCAAAGTGCAGTAAGCGACCAAAATATCTAACTTAGGGTGTTTAGCCATTAAGTGCAGGGATGCGGGATTTTGAATGGGTTGAGAAGAAACCAACAACACCCGTTTTTTATCTGAAGTCATGGTTTTAAGGTTTCCATAAAACGCTGTGCAATTACATCCCAACTAAAATAGTTTTGGTAAACTTTGAAACTCCGTTTATGGAGGTCTAGCCATAGTTTGTCATCTTGAAGCACTTGTGTCAATGCAGAGCCTAAACCTTGGTGATCGCCTTGGGGTACGAGCAAAACTCCCGCTTCAGGAATGGGAGGAGCGGTTTCTGTACCTTGATAAGCAACGATAGGAAGTCCACAGCTTAATCCGGCGATCGCCGTAGTTTTACGAGAGCAAATTTCACCCCGTACAAATAACATCACATCTGCTTCCATCAGCGCTTGAGTAATTTCTTCTGGCTCTAGCAACCCTAGGACAGAAATCTCTACATTAGAATCTTTTAGCACTTCTCTAAGTTCGGATTCAGCTTCTTTTGAGCCTCTTCCTAGAGTCACCAGACGTAAGGAATCAATCTGTTTAGCGGTTTGGGACATCGAAGCGGCGATCGCCTCTACTTCATCCCGCGTAATCTCTACACTGGTCATCCCAAACACTACCACGGTTTTTGTCTTCCTCTGAGAACATTCTCCCTTAGACTTCACTGCTATTAAGTCCGGTTCCGGCATATTGGAACCTACGGGAATAAATGTTGCTTGAGATGAAGCGACGGGGAGCCAGGTTAATTGCTCTAGATCGACATTAAAAATCGAGCGATCAGCTAATTTCATGGCTATGCGAATTGTCCACAGTTGTACCCAGCGCCGGATTTTATATTTTAGCCGTTCTCCAGGATATCCTTGAACTTCATGAAACATGATGGCGGTTTTGACTCCTCGGATTTTGAGCAGTCCAACCACGACAACAAACATCACGGGTAACGCTAACTTTGACCAAGCTGATGCGGTAAATTGGGCAATCACCCAGCGATCTCGCCATTGTCCACTTTCTACCCACAGCCATTGCAGTGCTTTTAACCATCCCCATTCTCGCCACTGCATGGGGAAGCGATCGCACTCAACCTCTTTTTGAGTCAAACTTTGCTCTAGCTTTTCCGTATAGTCAAACACGCCATCAGCGAGGGCTTGTTGCTGGCCGAGTAGTATGATGATTGAGGGATTTTGGCGATCACCGTGATTATCCATGACGGGAAAGTTTAGATTTTAGGGTTCTCAGTCCATTAATAATAGGGGTTGGCAGAGTCCGATTCAGAACATTATATGTTTTAACTAGCTGTAAGAGTTCTGGATCTTGACTAAAATTTTGCCACAAATATTGCCAGATATCCATGATATCACCGAGACTCTTTTGTCCAAGCTGTTCTTTAATAGAGGCGATCGACACTTTCGTTTTCAACGCATACAGGGCAATGATTTCTGGCTCGAATTCCTCTGCTTCTAACGTCTTTAATACTGCTGCCATACTGGATTGACTCCGCTTCAGTTTGGCGATCGCCTTTTTTGACTTTGATTCACCAACAGAAAAGTTACTTCCATGAATTCGCCAAAGGGAAAGGGGTTCATCAATAAAATAGCAATATTTATCCTGGAGAGCAAAGAGAACCAAATGCTCATCAATATACATATCAACCGCTTCAGGAATCGGTATTTTCTTAGCAATTTCGGTACGAGTTGCAAACGTCGATCCTCCACCAAACAAGATTTGATGCCGATAGAAATATCTCAGCAACTCTTTTCCACTCAGTTTGGTATTCTTCATCCACTCTGGAATTGGCTCGCTTTCTTTAGCATTATTATTGACATCCCAGTAAATGGCGGGATGAGAGACATGGACGAGATCGCGATCGGATTCAAAGCAATTAACTACTTTTTCCAGTTTTTCTGGCAAGAATATATCATCAGCATCTAAGTTAAACAGATACTTTCCCGTGGAGCGATCGATACCTACTTTAGTAGCTTTTGCTTTACCACTATTTTTTTGTTGGATATAGATAATCTCATCTGGGTAAGCTTGGATTTTATCTGCCGTATTATCAGTCGAACCATCATCCACTACAATGATTTCTAACTCGTTTTTAGACAAGCTAGATGAGAAAACACTGTCAATAGCTTCACCAATAAACTGACTATAATTATAGGTAGGGATAACCACACTAACCAAAGGAGAACTTTTCATGGTCTCACATTATATCTGAGAACAGACATGGTTGAGAAATCATAACTGATTATACAGATTCAACCTGACAAGTAAAAACAAATTGCCAACCAAATAATCCAGGAAATTGTTCTGTAGCTATTCGATCCAATTTCACACTACTTTTTGGGAAATAATTCCGAATCATAGGTAATGGAAGGAAACCATTTCCTTCTGAATTCAAGATTCTATATCCATTTTCTTTTAACAACTGATGAGAAGTTTGCCAATCAAAAAAACGAAAGTGAGTTCTATCCGTAAGCCCATCATCAGCATATCGAAAACAACCTTTGAGAAATTCTAAGCGTTGCTTCCAGAACAGTATATTGGGCAGAGCAACAACTAATATACCGTCAGATTTAATACTTGATTTGATTTGTTGAAGCAATTGTTGGGGCTGATAGAGATGCTCTAAAACATGACAGCAGATAATACAATCAAATTCTCCCAGTTTATCCCTTGGAAATATTTCATTGAGATCGTGAAGTACGACTTTATCTAACCATTCGGAACTAGTAGCCACTTCTGATTCATTATTAGTAATCCCTATAATCTCACAATCCATAATCTGTTTGATTTGTTTCCCGATGACACCAGCACCACATCCAATATCCAGAATTCTGCGTGCGGTTTTGGGAACTCTTGACATTACAGGTATATTATAAATAGTCTGTCCATCAATAACTTGATTAATTGAGTTCATGATTAGAGGAAGTTAACATTCATTAAACAATGGTATAGCTAAATTTTTATCTAAATAATCTTCTCATACTCACCTTCCTTAAATAAAGTGGCATACTCAATCCCCAATTTCCAGGTTTGCCAAAAGTCTGATAACCTAAAGTTATTATCTTTAACATTGAGCGACGTTAGCATGGCTAAGTATAAAAAATAACTCAAGCATTTTATTTGGGATAAAATCTGAGGACGGTAACAACTATAGGCTAGATAAGATAGAAGAAAAGCCCCTTTTGGGTAAACAATTTTATGCTTGTCTATTCGTTCCTCAACTGTACCGTGACTTAGGTGAATTACATAAGTATCCGGACAGCATCGAATCGGATATCCCAAGGCATTTAAACGAGGGCCAAATTCTAAATCGCAAACATATCCAAAGGCTTCTAAAAAACGATGTTTATCAAAAATCTTTCTAGGTATAATAGCTGAACCGCCACTAATGGCGAAACAGTCATCAAAATTAGTAATTGGTTTGTGAAATCCTCGCGGTTGAACTTCTCCTGGGAGATGTAAATGAGATTGAGGATTCGGATATTCGTAATATTCTCCTAAAATCCAAACACTTTCAGGGTCAGATTTGACAGTATCATAAATAATTTTAAAGTGATTTTCCGGAAAGATATGATCGTCATTAACTATCCGTACATGAGTCCCTTGACAGGCTAAAGCAGCGTTATTGAGGTTCGCTTGTAAACCTCGACGTGGCCCTTTAAGATACCGACAGTCCCACTTGAGAGCGATCGCTTCATTTTGAGGAGCAATTTCTGGAGTTGAATCATCTGAAATAATGATTTCATAAGGCTGAAAGCTTTGAGAACGAACACTTTCCAAGCATCGGTTCAAATAATCAGGAAGATTACAAGTCACTAGAGCAACGCTAATAGTAACTTCTTGAGAACTATGCATAATTTTCTCCTTTAAATTTCCGATCATTTCTAGCCCAAAACTCACCCGCTTTACCATCAGGAAACGGCAACCATTGTTCTATTGTAAATCCCCTTTGTTTAAGTAACTCTAGTCCATACTTAGGATTTCCTTGTTCACAAGTATGAAATTCTCCCACAACATACTGCACACAATTAAAGCTAGGTGATTGCATTATTTCGTATTCAGAACCTTCACAATCAAGCTTTAGGATGTCTATACTCCCATCCATTTTATCAGCAATTTCTTGAAACGATATCATATCACATACTTGAGAGGAGTTGATAGAACCGTTATTATTGGCAACATAACATGCTGTTAAATCTCCTTCAATACTTAAATTCACTTTACCAGTATATTGCCCTACAGCACAAGGATAGACTTCAACATTGAAAGAATCAACATTCTTCTTCAAGTTAGAAAATGTTTCACTACAAGGTTCATAGGCAATAATTTTTGACTCTGGAAATAAGGTAGCTGCATAAATCGAAAAAATTCCGATATTGGCTCCAATATCTACAATACTCTCTAGATTCTGAAATCGCTTTAATCCGTATGTATCATTGAGAACTATACCAATAAGCATCACTAAAGCATCTGGCCCAGAAATATTAATTTTATAGCCATTAACATAGTAGTTACAAGTATAGGGAATTTGGTTTGCTCTATAGTAACGTCTAGTCAATCGACTAACCGCATAAGCAGTTTTGACCCTTTGAAGTATTGAAGTGACCATAACCCCCTCCTAATTTAAGTTGGTATAGCATTGAGAATAGAGTTGTATTTGCTCGGCAGCAATTTTTGGCCAAGAAAAATTTTTGACGACCTCTAAACATTGTTGACATAATTTTTCATAATGACCTCTCTCAAGCGTCAGTATGCTAACTAACTTTTCGACAAAAGCATTAACATCACCAACTGGAACCATGAGAGCTGGATCTACATGCTTCAGCATTTCTCGAGGCCCAGGAATATCATAAGCTACTGTCGGTAAACCGCAAGCTATTTTTTCCAACACTGCAAATCCAAATCCTTCCATATAGCTAGGGAATGCTCCCACTGTAGTTCCAGATAAAAGCGATGGCAGTTCATCACTATCATACTTAGGAATAATTTCTATCCAATCCGAAGGGAGTAAATTCAGATCTTGCAAAACTTCTTCAGCGCTTAAACCTGTTCCCAGAAACTTAAATTTCACGTCTGATATTTTCGCTTTTGTACGATGGATTATTTCTGCCCAATCTCTAGAGCCTTTCCGTTTTCCCCAATACCCAATAAATACGACTTGTTTATTATTCAGACGAATGCTTGTTGATGGTACAGCTTCAGTGAATAACTGTTGTCGCTTTTCTGATAATCCAAAGGGAAAGACTGAACATTTATCACCAAGACCCCAATGTTCTTGTACATAAATCTTTTCGTCTTCATTGGGAAGATTGATTAAGTCACAAGTCTCTAAACTGCGAACGTAATAAGGGCGCTCTCTCATTTGTCGCCAAGACCGCAGAGTATTTGTAATGGGGTTGCCTTGTTTCGTCTGCGGCCACTTCTGTTGTTCGAGCTTAAAATACTCTTCACAAAAGGCGTACAATCCAACAGAACGCGCAACCAGTAATCCTTTAAACTTTAGTTCTTGTTTAGTAAAGGGTAAATTTCCTTGATGAGCATCGATAATATCAAAGCGATGACCATTAGCTATAGCGAATTCTTTGGCTTTACTTGAGAAACTAGGACGAGTAAATTGAGCCAGCCGTGAAGATTGACCATTCGGAAAGGCATCATTAATATCAAATTTTTCAATATGATGCCCCATTTTCCAGAATTCATCAGCTAACTCCAACTGCACTCTTGAACCACCCAGATTACGATCCCAAGGCATATGCAGTATCATTAGTATTCTCAAACTTTTATTATTATCCATAAAATCCTCCTATACTTCTTGAATAAGGTTATAGTTTAAGCATCTCGCCAAAATAAATGTTTAGCTCCAGCATAGTGACGTGCAATAGATTGAACCTTATTCCTGAAATTTAGTTGATCGCTGAGAGTTGTTGCTACTGTTGAAAAATCAAACCAAGTACCATTTGATTGCCAAAATATATAAGCTACAATAGTCTGTTCAAGATGATTTGTCGCTGCCTTTGCATATGGGAGTAAATTCATTAAATCATCTGGAGTTAACATATCTAATATGATATGATGTCGGTAATATACTAGTCCACAGTTTAGAGGATCTCCTTCTAGAAGACGATTATCTCCTAAAAACTTCACTAAATCTAGGTCATAAGCTTGAGCATAATCTTTCCCAGCTAGTATAGGATAATGTTTGTATTTCAGGATATCTAAAGCTGACACAAAGTCTCCAAACCAGAGAACATCAGAGTCGAAAATCAATGTGTCTGAGTGAGCATTAGCTGCAAGAGTAACAGCAAATTTTTTTGCATATCCTCCCCATCTTCCAGAATTAACCCAAGTTTCTATAAAGACTTTAGATTTAGTATCTAGTTGTTTGAATAAGGTGAGCCAGTTCCAAAATATTACATCTGCTGGTGCATTATCAAACCACAATTTTAATTTTGTGTAAGCTGATTCAGAGTCTCCAATGAGCCAAAACTTTGGTCTTGTAATTACTTGTTTCATTAAAGTACTCAAGCTATAAGCTAGTAACGGTACATCAGACTCACGTACAATCGCAATGAACTTTGGTAAGCTATGGTCTACAGGCTTCCAATCTATAAAGGGCTTTTTTTTAGCCTTGATATTTTTCATCAGATTACAGTATCTATATACTAATCTGTAGTTAATACCTTTTTTGATCCTAAGTATGGAAGACAAAAAGAGATTAGATATGCGATCGTTGTGATTATTTAAGGTCATTACTCTTTAACCCAAGATTTGTTGACAAAGTTTGAATTTTTAAATTTATTTTTTACTATAGTTATAAGCTGGACATATTTTAATATTTAGTAGTGAAATTATTTCTGAGAAACAATAGTATCTAAAACTTGAGCAAACTCAACTGCCCGGTTAGCATAGCTGAGTTCCCAATGAATGGGAGTGCGATCGCAAACTTTAGGATTCCCGGAAAACTTTTCACTAACTAACTTAGTTATTACTTCTGTCATTGCTGATACATCTCTTGGATGGACAATCCAAACCCCGGTTTTACCCTGTAAATAATCATAATTTTCACCAGGAGAAATAGCTGCCAGAATTGGTCTATCGGTCATTAAATATTCATAGGTTTTTGCTGAAATCCTCCCTCCTGGTTCAGCATCATCAGGACGTGCAGGTAGGGTCATAAATAATAGATCGCAGGAACAAGCAATTTGTATTGCTTCTTTATTAGGTAGAGCATCGTGAACTTGAACAACATTGTTCAAGTTCTGATTTTTTAAGGCACGATCAGTTACATATTTCGGATATGGATTTCCGTATAAATCTATTTTTATTTTCTCATCCCATTCTGGATGGTTATAGATTACTGTTTTTACCGCTTGACCCAAATACATTGGACTTGAGGTCTTCAAATCCAAATCTATGACTTTATATTGTCCTAGGTCATTCCAAAATTGATAGAGTCTTCTCCAAAAAACCTTCTTCTCTTCTTCAAAATGATAAAACTCAAACCACCCTCCCATAACCCCTATATAGGCAATTTGAAAATATTCATCATTTCTATTACTAATGTTGTCTTGGAAATCTTTTGGATCTGCCCCATATCTCACTAAGTGAAACTTATTTTGGTTATTTTTAGATTGCCTAGATTTCACTCTGTCTAAATTTCGCTGTGATACATATATAGTGGCATCAGAATTCTGGATATAAAAATCTTCCGTCCATACAGTCATTTTGTAATGTATCCAACTCATAAAAACATTTCCACTCATATCTGTGCAAGTGGGTGAATCATCAAAGTTTAAAATAACCGGAACACCAGTTAACCATTTTAAAATTATTCCTACCCATCCTACTGAATAAGGCATCATAAAAACAACAATAACATCTGGTTTTTCTTCCTTAATTAATTTCCATCCTTTTAGAATTGCTGGAATCACCCAAAATACAGCAAGTTCACCACCAAATGGAAGAATAAAACCCCAGATTTTTCCTAATTTAAGCTTAACAACTAATTGAACTAGAGATGTTGGATACCAATCACTAATCGAGTGAACCTTAATGCAACGCCCTAAACAACTTGATTGTGCTTTAGTTATTACATCAATAGCCCAGCTATCTTCCAGATATTGCATAATTTTATTACTCCGTATACTGGTTGGAGTAATATCCGGGACAAAATGATAACAAATTGATAAGACTTTTTTCATGAATTTCAGCCTAGAACACAGCAAAAGCGATGAACCAATCGAATCAAAGCGCTTTTGCCTTGATTTTTACCCACTTATAGATTCGTGCAATGAATTCCGGGTATCGTTTAGGCTTTATTAGAACACGATATCCCCTTAAGAAAAACTCCAAATAAACATAAGTTTTTTTGACATTTAAATTAGGTTCGTACACAGGGTAAAAAGCTTGGCTATTTGATTGTTCTTCCGTCAATCGTCTCCAGTGTTGGACTTGATCCTTTACTAAGGATTCTTCTGCTTTTATCTGAGCCAATACATCACTACTGATTTCAGTATCAAAAAGTTTGTTGATTGCCTTGACAATATCCTGGCTTAAACTCTCCCAATTTATATCTACAGCGCTACCATCTCCTAACTTGTTGGAAATATGATGAATCCAAATTTCTCGGTTTGGTGTTAAAGACAGATCAAATTTGGGTATTTCATCTTTATCTTGACAGAGGATAAAATAACCGCAGGACATTTTTAGGGCACGCTGTCTTGATAAGTTTACGAAACTACTATCTAAAGCACTATTATTTAATAGAACTGATTGATAGTACTCTAGAATAAATAAAGATTTCGATTGAGATCCTGGACTAGTGTTGTAGGTACTGAGAAATAGATCAATCTCCAGTTCTTGGCAAAGTGCGGATAAACGACAGATTTCTACACCAGAGGAATCAAATTCTGGTAGAGGAGCAAACAGATGGTTAACAGCAATATCTGGAAACACTGCGTTTGTACTTCTATTCAAAAAGTAAATCGTATGGCCTTCAAGATAAAAAACTATTCTAGGAATCAAAGTTTGCCAGAATTTGACCACCTCTAAATAGCCAGAATACCCAAACACACAGCCATCAATCAAGATATTCATGTTACGTCTGCCTTAGAGTTATCGTTATTTAATCTTTAGGAAGATTAGTCGGTTCTCCCATCTTGGAGTACTGAGACCACTTAGGTTTGTAGTCTTTTCCAAGCCAGCCCACAGCTTCAGCAAGTTTAGCATCATTATGGGTGCTACCATCATAGAGATCAAAGTTTTTCAGCTCCTCTCCTTTACCAAGAGCCACCATTTCTTCCCACATCTCAGTTCCTGGGAAGGCAATACAATCAGAGTTTTGCCAGTGAATAACATTATTGGATTTTTCACCAATTGATTTCAGTTCATTCAGAATTTTGAGGTCATTGTGCCAATCTTCTTCTGTTTCCCCAGGAAGATTCTTCATCGTCGTGAAATGAAATTCCATATTGGAAAAACGAGTCACCAAGTACTTGATATTTTCGTAGCTTTTCTTCGTGTTTAAGCTCTTCTTCGTATTGTTAACCAGCTTTTGATTAAAACTCTCAACACCAAAACGCATTCCCACGCAACCACTATCAACCATGAGATCGTATATCTCTAGGCGAGAAGTATCAATCCGCCCCATCATCGTCCAGGGTAATCCGATATCCTTCAGCCCCTTGCACAGTTCTGTAATCCTCTGATTACCCAGATTCCAAGTATCATCATCAAAAAAGATACTTCCAATCCCTTGGCTCTGATAGCCTTGTGTTATATACTCCAGTGCATCTCCTATAGTTTTGCGACCTTTCAAAACATCTTTGAGAGTGCTAATTCCATATTTTTGGTGTTTTTCCAACTTAGTCTGTTGATTTTGCACTCTAGCTTCATATTCTTTGTAATCACGAATGACACTCTTGATTTCATCAATCACTAATTCTGGAAGTCTATTGCGGTATTGACCATTATTCATGATCTTAGGCCACTGGCAATAAGTGCACTTAAAAGGGCATCCACGTGAAGTACTTACCGTTAACTGTGGTCTGGGAGTATTCATGGAAAAGTCCCAGTAGTTGTAAAGATATTCCAAGGGACGAAAAGGGAGAAAGTTTTCTCCTTTCAAAAAATTAATATCTTCTACATGATCGTAGGTGTATATAGGTGTAGCTCTATCTTGCTTCAAGACGATATCTAGAGCTGGCTTCTCGTATTCTCCAACTACACAATGATCGACAAAAGGTTCTTGTATTAAATCATTGACATAGGCTTGAACGTGAGGACCAACTAATACAACACGGCATGAAAATTGCTCTTTAGCCCAAATTGCAAACTCTTTAACTTTCCTGTACAACGGTGTAGAGGTTTCCAAGAAGAGAATATCTGGATTGTATTGGGCAATTTCAGATTCAACCCGTTTGTAATCCCAATGGTGAAGTGCAACTGCATCATAGAATTGAGCATCAATGCCATGTTTAATCAGGTAGTTAACCGCGTAGCCCATGAAGAATGGGAAACAGGCATACCCATGAATACCTTTACCTGTCCAAGGCCAGCGAGAACCAGCATTAGGCCCTGTGTAAATATTTCCTTGTTCATCGTATTTGATGAAGGGAATATTGCAGAATAAAACGTTCATAATTTTACCTCCTAAATGAATATATATATTAAGATGCTTGTTAACCCTGATAATTATTATAAAGCCCCTTCTAGATATTGCAATAATGTCTGAACTCGATTAGCGTATGTGTGGTTACTGAGAACACTCTTCTGTCCTTCTTTACTACGTCTCAATCTCTCTTCTGGCTCAGATAAATAATGAACAAGTTTAGCCCACATATCCTCATACCCCGCAGTAGAAACAACACTATTACCAAAGTAGTTTTCTATAGACTGGACATAATCAGACATAACAAAACCTCTACATGCCAGTATATCAAAAATCCTTAGATTGATCGTGTCCAGCTCAATATGTTCCTCAATATGAGCATTAAGATTAATTTTACAGCTAGAATATAATTTGGGTAAGTCAGGCATCGGTAATCTCCCTTGACAGACGCTAGATAAAGGTTCTGACCAAAGATTTCCATACATTACCAATCCAAACGGTAGAGCTGGCTCTAAGTAACGAAGATTAACCACTGGTCCCCTAATATTATTTCCTACAAATGACACTGGATACTCAAACTGCTCAGAAAATTGAGGATAAAAAAAATCAGGGTCTGTTGCAAATGGGATAACAGCACCATCGGCACAAGAGTCCATTAATTTTTTACTGGTGAACATGTAACCAGAAAACTTACTCTTGACTTGCTTAAATACACCGACTGTTCCCCTCGGATAATTTTTTTTGGAAAAGGCATTCTGCAAATACAGAAAGTTTTTTGTATTTTCCTGCAAATCCAAGAAAGGGTTAAAATGGATGAGAACATCCAGATCTTCCTCTATTATTCCTTTTGGGCCGTACAGGTGGACAGAATCAACTTTCTCATGCTGTAGGAGATATTTTTGCCATCCTCTAGCAATAATCTCATCACCCTGAACCTGCCCTGGTTTACCGACACCTATGCTGTTAATTTGGAATAACCGCAGACCTATTTTTAACTTATGGTTCATTAGGTTTCCTCCAGCTTATGAAAATCAGGATTATCTAAATCTAACTGCTGAGAGAGCATATTGATCCACTGGGCTGTAGTTTTAGTTCGGAATGTATGCAATTCATAAGGTTCTATGATAAAAATATCACCTTTACTTACACTTAAATTAGTACATTTACCAGAATTAATATCTTTGATTTCAATATCTATTTCCCCTGAGATGATAAAAAAAAGTTCGTGAGTTTCTTTGTGATAATGGTTTCCGCGAACTTCATTCGCTGCTGTCTCGATAAAGTTCACTTCTGCCCAATTTGCTTGAGTGATGCCACAAAAAGATCCTCGTTTATCGTGTTTTTTCATATAAGGGGATAATCGTTGCACTATACACCTCCTGCTACTGCTAAACGTCTGAAACCTTCTGCGATCGCATCCGCCTTCATTCCCAAGATAGCACTTGTTTTCTCTGCCCGCAGAGAAGCATCCTTTTGTAGGAATAAATTCTCTCCATGCTGCCCCACCGTTGTGGGAACTAGTAGATGGGTATCAAGATTGAATTCCTTGGCATAGGCTGTGAAGAGATCAAACCGACTTACTCTCTGACTGCCCACTGTGTGAAATATCCCAGTCAAATTATTATTTATGATGACTTCAAACATTTCCCCAAGATTAACTACATAAGTTGGCGTATTCATCACATCAGTAAAACACTCAACAGCTTGACCAGCTAGGAGTTGTTTTGACAACCACTGTAGAAGAGGAGAATGGTTGCCATAAATTCCACCACTACGACAAATAGCTACTCGATCATGTTCTTGTTTAGCTATTTCTTCTCCTTTCAATTTAGTTTTTCCATAGACTAAACTCGGCTCTGGTATATCAGTTTCCTGATACTGTCCATCTGTACAACTAAAGACCAAATCAGTGGAAACATAGATTAAATGAGCATCAATATCGTGACATACACGAGCCACATTCTGAGTTCCTAAAGCGTTGGTCTTATAAGCATCATCAGGGTTTTTCTCGCAATCTCTTACATTTTTATTCCCGGCTGCATGAATCACAACAGTTGGTTTGATCTTATGAAAAACTGATATGACTTCTTTCTCATTTCTAACATCTAACTGAATGGGATGAATGGATAAAGGATCATCCACATCGATAGGATGATTCATGTAGGTAGAGAACACTTCACTATTGCTGCTAGAGGAGAATAAAGTAGCTAGATTGGAGCCAACAAAACCACTACCTCCGGTAATCAGGATTTTTCTCACTTCTCCTCCTCCTTCCTCTTTTTCCTACACAACAATTTTCCTTTACTTTTTCTCATTGTTTAAAAAATAATTATAGTCATTGGAGGTGGCGTTAGTTTATTTTGTCTTGATGCCAATCAAGGTATGGCAGAAAATAGGCTATCTTATGTTTTCTCACTTTAGGATTTCCTGTTTCAGTTAGTTCAAAACGTAGTGCTTCAATATTATCAAAAATAGCTTGATAGACTACTCCACAATGTAATCTCAACATATATTGACCAGCACTGAGCCAATCTCCAGGAATTTGGACCACAGCACGGTATTGCCCAGGAATTCGGCGATCCAACAATTCAAGATTAGTGTCTGTATCCTCAGTACTAATTAAAGGAGAGCCATCTGCTGCATGAATAATTGCTGACACCACAGATCCATAGGTTACTTCTCGAACCACATAATCTATGATAATTTTAAATCCCTGGCGAACATCTAGTAGACCGATATCTGAATGCAATTTAGCTTTTAATATTTGCATGGGTTTTGTGTTGTAAACCTCAGTTTCCCAAACTTGATTTTCAGTATAGCCCTCATTTATATAGCTTGCTACAACTTTAGGGGTTTGTCCAATCATTCTTAAGTTACCTTGATTAATCCATAAAACCTTATCAGTTAAAGTAGATATAGCACCCATGTTATGACTAACAAATAATACGGTTCTCCCCTCTTGACTTACTTCACTCATTTTCCCCAAGCATCTCTTTTGAAATTCACTATCACCTACAGCTAGCACTTCATCAACCACTAAAATTTCAGGTTCCAGGTGTGCTGCTACGGCAAAAGCCAATCTCACATACATGCCAGATGAATAACGCTTTACTGGAGTATCTAAAAATTTCTCAACTTCTGCAAACGCTACGATTTCATCAAACTTTTTCTGAATCTCTACTTTACTCATTCCTAAAATAGCACCATTAAGGTAGATATTTTCTCTACCTGTTAGTTCTGGATGAAATCCGGTTCCGACTTCTAATAAACTGGCGACTCTACCTTTAATGTGAACTTTACCTGTTGTGGGTTCGGTGATACGGCTTAAAATTTTTAATAAAGTTGATTTTCCGGCACCGTTGCGACCAATGATACCAACCCGATCGCCTCTATTAATCTCAAAAGACACATCCTTCAAAGCCCAGAACTCCTCCCGTGATGGTTTTTCCCGCTTTTCACTTCCTCCTTTTACTATAGTACGTCCCAAGGATTTTACTCCATTAGCAATCACGTCTCTAAGAGCAGTATAGGGTTCTTGTTGCTGATGGCGGATCAAATATTTTTTACCTAAATTCTCAACTCGGATTATCGGTTCAGACACGCTTCTAACTCTCCTACCTTATTAAATGACATCAGCAAAAGTACGTTCCATCTTGCGGAAATACCAGACCCCCCCAATACAAAGGTATCCCACTAGAATCACTGACAATACGAATCCAGGTAGGTAAAGTTGAGCATTTCCTAGAATAGCCCAACGAAAACCATCGATTACTCCCACCATTGGATTTAATGAATAAATTAACCGCCATTGATCGGGAACAACATTACTACTAAAACCGACAGGAGAAATGTACAAGCCGAATTGGACAAGAAAGGGAACTATATAACGAAAATCTCTATACTGAACGTTTAATGAAGCTAACCACAAACCTGTACCCATCGCCGCAGCGAAGGCAATAAATACAAATAACGGTAATAGTAAAATTTTCCAGGTAGGAATGAAGTTGTACCAAGCCATGAGTCCTAGCAAAATCATTCCAGAAATCAAGAAATCCACAAAACTAACAATAACTGCGCTTGTGGGAACAATGAGGCGAGGGAAATAAATTTTGGAGATTAGATTGGCGTTTCCAATGAGGCTACTACTGCATTCAGAAAGGGCACTGGCGAAGAATTGCCAGGGGAGCATGGCTGAAAAGACGAGGATGGGGTAAGGCGCTCCATCTGAAGGGAGTCCGGCTAATTTACCAAAGACGATGGTAAAGACAACCATAGTTAGAAAGGGGCGGATTAAAGCCCAAGAAATACCGATCGCCGTTTGCTTGTACCGAACCAGGATATCTCGCCATGCCAAAAAGTAGAATAACTCGCGGTAGCGCCACAGGTCTTTCCAATATTCCCGCTCTGTCCTTCCGGCTTCTATTACAATTTCCGTTTGACTGGAATAACTCATACGATCGCCTATGGCTCTAGAAAAGTTTAACCTTGGAAGATAAAACAGTAATCAACCGTAGACAGTAGCACAAGTTGGCAAAGTTTTCCAAACTGTGTCATTCTGTCTCCTCTGTATACAGTGGTGAAATCTCTCTTTCCAGATTACGCTCAAAAAAAATTGAGCAGACTTATACTGATGCAAATCCGGATTACTCCTTTCACAGTCCATAAACGCTTTGCCCTGAACATCAGTCGGGGAAGCCATACCCAAAACACCAACATCTGGGTGAGTGTCGAACAGGATGGAATTACGGGATGGGGAGAAGCCACGCCCTTTTCCACGGGAGGCAAGGGTCAAAAGACTGGAGAGATTGTAGCAGCTTTGGAGCAAATTGTACCTATTCTCTATCCGTTAAGTCCCTTAGAGGGGCAGAAAATCCGAGCCACTCTAGCTAAATCTGGACTTTCTCTACCTTCTGCGGTGCAAGCGGCTCTAGATATGGCGTTTTATGATTGGCTCGGAAAATCAGTAGGGCTTCCCCTGTGGCAACTGTGGGGATTGGATCGCCAGCACATGCCTTCTACCTCGGTTACGGTTGGCATTAGCAGTCCAGAAGCGGCTCAAGAACGACTGCGCCATTGGTTAGAACTTACCCCTGTACACTATCTGAAGGTTAAACTGGGTAGTCCGGAAGGGATAGAGGCCGATCTCGCCATGTTGAACGCCCTTCTACAGGTGGTTCCTGAAGGCTGTAAGGTCTATGTGGACGCGAATGGAGGATGGAACTTAAACGAAGCGATTACCATGGCTCAAACCCTGAAAAAATGGGGGATTGAGTACATCGAGCAACCCCTACCTCCAGGTCAAGAACAAGATTTAGCCCAACTCTACGAAAAATCACCTCTGCCCATCTTTGTCGACGAGAGCTGTTACACCCGCACTGATATCCCTGTCTTGGCCGATCGCATTCACGGCATTAACATCAAACTGATGAAAGCTGGGGGACTCAGTGAAGCTATGGCCATGATCCACACGGCCCGCGCTTGTGGCTTACAAGTGATGTTAGGGTGTTACTCAGACAGCAGTTTGTCAAATACAGCGGCTGCTCATTTGGCCCCCCTAGTGGATTATCTGGACTTAGATAGCCATCTAAACTTGATCGATGACCCCTTTATTGGAGCGACTCTAGAAAATTCTCGGCTGATGCTCAATACTCAACCTGGTTTAGGAGTAATTCGTCATGATGGTTGATTTCCCTAATTTACTCGCCCCAAACCGTCGTGTGGCGATTCTGCTCCATGGGGGACTTCAAGGAACGGCGGGTAAAACGGGACTGTCCCTGATTCGCTACAGTGAAGCGAATATTGTGGTTTTGATTGATGAAGAGAGTGGGGGACGATCGCTAGAAGAATTAACGGGAATTAGCCATAATATTCCCATTGTGGCCAATATAAGCGAAGCCTTGAACTATGAACCCGAAGTATTAGCGATCGGTATCGCTCCCTCGGGTGGCGCTTTGCCAGAACCTTGGGTTAACGAAATTCAGCAAGCGGTTGAAGTTGGACTTTCTGTAGTTAATGGACTCCATACTCCCCTTGCGCCCCAATTTCAATCTTTTCTGAAATTGGGGCAAATGATTTGGGATATTCGTCAAGAACCGAAACATTTAACCATTGGCAGAGCGAAAGCACGAGAGTTAGCCAATACCCGGGTGCTGACGGTGGGTACAGATATGTCCATTGGTAAAATGTCCACGAGCTTAGAATTGCATAGAGCCTCCCAACAGCGCGGGTTGAAGTCCCATTTTATCGGCACAGGACAGGCGGGAATTATGATTGCGGGTAAGGGAGTGCCTTTGGACGCGGTACGAGTAGATTTTGCGGCTGGAGCTATTGAGCAGCAGGTGTTAACCTATGGCACTGAGGCTGATATTCTCCATATTGAGGGTCAAGGGTCACTGTTGCATCCCAGTTCTACGGCTACCTTGCCCTTAATTCGAGGGTCTCAACCGACGGGTCTAATTTTAGTACATCGTTGGGGACAAACCCAGATCCGTCATGCTCCCCAGGTGGCTATTCCACCGCTTCCTGATGTGATTGATCTTTATGAGCGGGTGGCGAGTGTAGCAGGAGCGACTGAACCGATACGGGTAAAGGCGATCGCTCTCAATACCCATAAATTTAGCAAAGAAGAAGCCGATCGCGCGATCGCCGAGATCCAAAACCTTACCGGACTTCCCTGTACAGACCCCATCCGCTATAGTGCTGATTACCTCCTAGATGCCCTTCTCAACCCTAACTCAACCTCTGGATGATTGATCCCTTTATCCTTCCCAACTCCAATCTCATTCTAGGAGCTATCCTGCTTGCCCTCTGTGCTGTTGGCTATTGGGCAGAACAAACTCGCCGAGGAACGCCCCCCCTAGCTGCTCTGCTGGTTCTCTGTCTTGCGAGTCTGTGTACTCATCTGGGATTCACTCCCACCAGTGCCCCCATCTATGCAGTCATTGCTACCTACGGCATCACGCTAGCCATTCCTCTCATTCTCTCCCAAATCAATTTACGGGAACTAGCCACCCATGCCAAAGCTACTCTCCTTGTCTTTGCTTGTGGCATGGGCGGCACAATCTTAGGATCTATCCTGGGCTTGATCCTCTTACCCTTAGGAGACGAAAGGGGAAAACTGGCCGCTATTTTTGTTGCTCAGTATATCGGTAACTCCCTCAATGCCGCCGATGTCGCTTCTGCCCTAGACTTTCAAGGGGCTATTCCCCTGGAAACAATTAACACGATCGATCGCCTGATTGCCAGTCTCTTTATTCTCTTCTGGCTCCTGATCTCCATCATTCCTGGTATCCGTCGCTTCTTTAGCCCCCATCAAGAGGATTGGGGAATTCGGTTTGGCAGCGCTCCCGTCCCCACCATTCTCAAACAAACAGCTCCCACCCGCTTTGATTTAGCCCTAGCCTTAGCCGCTAGTGGGATGTCTGCTCTATTGGGCTATGCGATCGCTACTTTTATTCGCTTACCCGGTAGTGAACTCTTCTTTACCGCCATTATCGTGATTATTTTAACCCAGGTTTTTTCGACAACGAGCGATCGCCTCGCTGGAATCGAAGAATTTGGCGCACTCGCGATCCTTCTCTTTTTCTCCACCCTAGGAGCCACCACCAGCATCCCAGAACTTCTGGCACTTAACCCCATACTGCTGCAATTTGCTGGTATTATCCTCCTCACTCACCTAGCAATTATCCTCCTCGCTGGCAAACTCCTCAACATAGAATGGGCGGACATTCTTATTGCTTCCAACGCCAGTATTGGCAGCGCCACCCTAGGAGTTGCCATGGCTGTCGCTCAACGTTGGGAAACCCTGATTATCCCCGCCATTATTTGTGGCACAGTTGGCTCCATTTTGGCTAATCCCATTAGTCTCATTTTGGGACATTTACTCTCCTAATCATTAACCCTTAATAACTAATAATTTGGTAAGCTATTCCTGTTAATTTTTACCCCCATTTCTATGTCTCCTGAACTCATGCAAACCACCCTCAACGGTTACTTCACCCAAATGAGTGCCATGAACCCTGAAGGGTGGGCTGAACTCTTTACCCCCGATGCCACGATTGCCGATCCAGTGGGCAAACCTCCCATCATTGCCCATGAAAAAGCTACTGCATTTTTCCAATTTCTCGCCCAATTTTATGATCGTCTAGAAATCACGCCTGAAACTCCCTTTATTTCCGGTACAGGTGCAGCCGTAAAATGGCAAATGAACGTCATTGCTAAAACTGGAAAAACAGCCCAAACGGAAGGAATCAGTGTATTTGAATTCAATGAAGCGGGTAAAATAACGGACTTAGCTTCCTATTGGGATGAACCTGGACTTATTGCCCAACTCAAAGGCGCTTAAGTTGTAGCTAGAAACCCGGTTTCTACCAGAAACCCGGTTTCTATTTCTCAATCTAAGAACGAGTCGCTTCTAAAATACGAGAGTAATAAAACCGAGTTTTCATCATCGCATTCCGTTCCACCTTAAAGCCATATTTCTCTAAACTGGCAATCACATCCTTTTCCTTATGCATATAAGCGCGAGTCGTTTTAGAAGGACCAGGGAAAAAGCTACCAATTTTCTTCAAAATTGCCAAAGCACAAGTTTTCGGCGCAAAACTGAGAATCACCCGTGATTTGGCCAACGAGCAGAGATGACCAATCATTTCATCCGCTTTTTCATGGGGATAATGAATCAGGACATCCAGGCAAATGACGCTATGATATTCACCGTCCAGTTGCTCCAAATCTTGGGTCTTAAATTGAATATTATTCAGATTGTCTAAAGTATCTTGAGCGCGAGTTTCGGCTTCACCCACCATTTTTTCCGAGATATCACTGGCAAAAACCTGAGCGCCAGCTTTAGCCAAGGGAATGCTGAGGCTCCCGACTCCACATCCAGCATCACAGATGGACAGTTCACTGAGGTTATTATCAGCTTTTAGCCAGTCTAGAACCGTGTCTACCGTTTGCTGATGGCCTTTACGGATATCGAGTTGAACGCGGTTCACCTCATCTGTACCGTAAATTTTCCGCCATCGGTCAAAACCAGTTTGGTTAAAGTAGTCTTTGACAATGGTCTTATCGTCTACTAGGTTTTTCTCTTCTGCCAGGGTCATAGGAATTACAGGACGTTGTACACAGGATGGGACAGTCTCCAATTGTTTACCATACCACGATTGGGGTGGCTGCAATGTGAGTCAGGCTGGCTATTAGGTAAAAACCCAATTCTATGTTAACTGTAAGTTATTCTCCTATTCTGACAATCTTCTGTTAGAAAGGGTCACAGAACTAAAGAGAGAGGCTCCTTGCCAAAACTGAGTATTCTTGTTTTCCAGATTCTAAAAATAACATCATTTATCAATGATCGCTCAATCGGCAATTGTTAACCACGCAGGAACAAAGAAAGCTCTAGAGTAATGAGTTGACAGTGACTTTGAGTATCCCATACGATAAATGATACAGCGCTTTGCGCTGTTATGATGGACAGTAACAACAATGAGTAAACCAGTTTTTTAACGGTTCAGGATTAATCAACTTTATAGCTACGGATAGGAGGATATCAATCATAGCACTGGTAGTAGGAGCAAAACCTAAGA